>JARGNS010000451.1 GCA_029213105.1 Planctomycetota bacterium | reverse complement strand
GTTTGCCCTGCGCGACTACCAGCACGATGCGGTCGAGACGTTCCACGCTGGCGGCACCGTCCAGGGCGGCAGCGGCGTCATCGTCCTGCCCTGCGGCGCCGGCAAGACGGTCGTCGGCATCGGCGCCATGGCGCGCATCGGCCGCAAGACCCTGATCCTCACGACCAACCACACGGCCGTGAAGCAGTGGCGTCGTGAGCTGCTCGACAAGACCGAGCTCACCGAGGACGACATCGGGGAGTACACGGGCGTCGCCAAGGAAGTGCGCGCCGTCACGATCACGACGTACCAGATCCTCACGTACCGTCGGCGCAAGACCGAGCCCTTCAAGCACTTCGATCTGTTCAGCAGCAACGACTGGGGCCTGGTCATCTACGACGAGGTCCACATGCTGCCTGCGCCGGTGTTCCGCGCGACGGCCGACATCCAGGCCACGCGTCGCCTCGGCCTCACCGCCACGCTCGTGCGCGAGGACGGCCACGAGGACGACGTGTTCACCTTGATCGGCCCCAAGCGCTTCGACGTGCCGTGGAAGGTGCTGGAGCGCAAGGGCTGGATCGCCGAGGCGCGCTGCCGCGAGATCCGTGTGCCGCTCGAGGAGGACCTACGCCGCGAGTACGTCCTCGCGGACCAGCGTGCGCAGTTCCGCCTCGCGTCGGAGAACCCCGCCAAGCTCGACGTCCTCGAGGCCATCATCGAGGCCCACCGCAAGGACCTGGTCCTGGTCATCGGCCAGTACCTCGACCAGCTCGACGCCGTCGCGGAGCGCCTGGGTGCACCGCTCATCACGGGCAAGACGCCCAAGGACGAGCGCATCGAGCGCTACGCGGACTTCTCCTCGGGCAAGAAGCCGGTGCTCATCGTGAGCAAGGTCGGCAACTTCGCCGTGGACCTCCCGGAGGCGCGCGTCATCGTGCAGCTCTCGGGCACGTTTGGCTCGCGCCAGGAAGAGGCCCAGCGCCTCGGGCGCGTGCTGCGCCCGAAGGCCGACGGTCGTGGTGCGCGCTTCTACACCCTGGTCTCCGACGAGACCAACGAACAAGACTTCGCACAGCACCGGCAGCTCTTCCTCACGGAGCAGGGCTATGCGTACGAGATCCTCGACGCGGCATCGGCCACCCGGGCCTGCCGTGAGGTCGGGGCCTCGCTGAACGGGAGTGACGCATGACGCCGAAGCGTCCGTCAACCGCCAAGAAGAAGACCGCCCGCAAGGCCAAGAAGCCGCGCGGCGTGGGGCTCAAGAAGCACCTGGGCCACCTGCGCGTGGCCGAGCTGCGCGACGTGTCCACCTTCTGGACCGGCGTCGAGCAGATCAACGGCACGAAGGCCGAGCTCGTCAAGACCCTCCACGGCTTGATGCTCGACGAGGGCACCGTCTACCGCCGCGTGCGCACGCTCACCCGCAAGGTGCTCGACGTGCTGCTGCTGCTGTTGCGCCGCGAGGGCTACGCCTCGGATCTGCCGGGGCTCTTCCAGCGCCTGCCGGGGCAGGAGGCCGTCGCGCTCGAGTACCACGAGGCCGAAGCCGGCCTGAAGGCCCTCTTCCGCCGTGGGTTCCTCGCCGAGGCATCGGACCGCTCGATGGCGGCCACGAACGGCCGCGTGATCTACACCGTGCCCGAAGAGCTCGGCGAGATCCTCACCAGCCTCTTCCGCGAGGAGACGCGCACCATCGGCAGCGTGATGTCCCTCGAGGAGCACGCCGCCGCCATCACCTCGACCGAGCGCGCGAAGCTGCGCGCCGGCTTCCCCGCCCTGGGGCCCCACGCCAGCCCCGAGGACGTGCAGGCCGTGCTGGGGGAGGACGGTGCTCCCGCCCTGTTCGATGCCCTCGACGACGAGTCGCGCCAGGCCGTGGACTACGTGCTCGCCCGCCACCAGGGCTTCGTCACCCGCACGGACTGGTCGCGCCGCAAGGTCCTGAAGGACATCCGCTGGGACCGCAAGGCCTTCTGCACGGCCCTCGAGGCGGCGGGCATCGGCACGGTGGCGCGCATGACCCTGTCGGACTACGGCATCGCCTGCGACGACGAGGTCTTCGTCATCTTCGGCGAGGTCCTCAAGGACTGGCTGGACCGCGAGGACCCGGGGGCCGAGGGCATCCAGGCCCGCGGCGCCGAGATCCTGCGCCCGGGCTGCGATCTCGTGGCCGACCTGTGCGCGTTCCTCGAGCACGTGCGCCGCAACCCGGTGCGCGTGAGCCGCAGCGGCGAGGTCTACAAGGCCGGCCGCCGCAAGATCCAGGACGGGTTCATCTTCCGCGACTCGTTCCTCGCGGGCCCAGAGGAGATCTGGGGCGAGGTCTACGTGGCCGCCAAGACCCTGGAGTTCATCGACACCGATGACGAGGGCTTCCTCGAGCTGCGCCCCGAGGCGGAGCGCTTCGTGCTGCTCCCGCTCGAGGAGAAGGTGCGCGAGCTCTACCGCATCGCCATCGAGCAGCCGGGCCCCCGCGGCCGCAGTCTGCACCAGCACGAGCTGCGCAAGATGGTCGCCGACATCCTGCGCGAGGCACCCACGCGCTGGTTCCATGAGAAGACGCTCGCCACGTTCGCGCGCCACCGCTACCTCGCCCAGCTCGACGCGCTCGGCATCGAGGAGCGCCACCGGGATCGCTTCTTCTCGGCCTACTTCTCGGGCAAGGAGACGCCGGCCGACCTGCTCGACGAGCTCGACAGCCACTGGCTCAAGCGCCTCCATGTGATGGGCTTCCTCGAGGCGGCCGTGCGCGAGGACGCGATCGTGGCCTGGCGCCTCACGCCGCTTGGAGCCCGTGTCCTCGGGGCCGAGATCAACGATGTCGAGACCGGCCTCCAGCCCTTGCTGGTGAACCCGGACTTCGAGATCCTCGTGCTTCCCGACGGCGACGTCACCGACGTCATCCACACGCTCGACGGCTTCGCCCAGCGCGTGAAGACCGAAGACGTCGTGCACTTCCGCCTGACCAAGGACACGGTCGAGTCGGCGGTGGGCGCAGGTCGCTCGCTGCCCGACTTCACGGCCTTCCTGCAGGCACGCGCCCGCGGGGACGTGCCGCAGAACGTGCTCTACTCGATCAACTCGTGGGCCGGCTCGGTCACCTTTGCCACGCTCGAGCGCGGCGTCGTGCTGCGTACCGCCGACGAGCTGAGCCTCGAGCGCATTCTCCTCTTCCCGGAGATGGCCGAGCTGCTCGTCCGTCGCCTGGGCGAGGGCGAGGCCCTGCTGCGCGAGGCGCCGACGGACCGCAAGCTCCTGGCGGCGATGCGCGAACAAGGCATCGAAGTCCAAGGGCCGTAGGCGCCGGAGGCGCTGAAGGGGGCGATCGCACGCCTTCCTCGGCCTCGCGTGGGAAGACCACGCCACGGCCTCGTCATGCGCACTCCGCTCCCCTTCAGCACCTCC
>JARGNS010000450.1:2270-3402 GCA_029213105.1 Planctomycetota bacterium | reverse complement strand
ACCCGTCTGAAGGGCCACCCGTCTGAAGGGCCACCCGTCTGAAGGGCCACCCGTCTGGCGCACGCGCCAGGCGACCCATGGAATCGCCCACCCCGGGTACCGCGCCTCTCCCTCCCTCCAGGGACGCGCGGCCAAGACCCTTGCGGGTCATCCCCCCACCGGCGCCCCTCCCAAGGCGACTCCACGACCCGAGGGTCGCGAAGCTGGCGTGAGGACCCGGAGCCGACAGCTCCGAAGGTCAGGAGCCCATGGCTCCGAAGGTCAGCTTAGTAGCCGACCAGGCAGTCGCCGCGGTACGGGTCGTTGATGTCGTAGTTGAACAGGTACTGGTCGACGAGGCGCTCGTTCTTGCGCGCGTCGCGCGCCCACTGGCGCACGATCATGTTCGACTTACCCGGACCCCCACTGCACCCCGCGCAGTTGGCGCCGCCCACGCCCTCGAGGAGCGGGGCCGCGAAGCGGCAGCCACCGACGAAGACCGTCGAGGCAAGAAGGATGACGGCGAGCGTGATGCCCTTGGCCATGTCGTGAACTCCTCCGGTCGCTCTGGGCGACCCTGGTCGCGTGCCGCGACCGTATCCGTCGTTTCCTGCCTCCCTCCGGCAGGTCTCTGCAAGGGAGTCTAGGTACCAATCCGCGGCGACAGGGTCAACACTTTCTTGGTCGCAAATGCTCCCCAAGTGCTGTTCCAGCCGCCGGTTACGCAAGCATGACAAACGAGCACCTCCATACGGAGAGCGTCGCCGCCACGCGAGCCGGTGCGATCGCTCCCCCGCCGTGGGCGGGGAAGGGTCACGCCCCGAAGGCGGAGGGCTTAGTAGCCCGGGCCGCCGGGGGTGTTGCTGCCGCAGCCCGGGGTGCAGCCATCGTTGCATTCGCAGCAGCTGTTGCAGCGCACGCAGGGCTCACAGCCGTCCAGCGTGTTGCGATTGCCATGCTGCGGATGCAGGGGATCACTGAAGTCCCATGCCTTGCAGCCACCGAAGGCCGAACCGGCCAGTACGAGCGCGAAGAGGATCGCGAGTCCACGCATACGTGTTGCCTCCCACAGGGGCGCAGTACTGGCGCCC
The DNA here is from genome assembly GCA_029213105.1 of Planctomycetota bacterium. GTDB lineage: Bacteria > Planctomycetota > PLA2 > PLA2 > JAEUHO01 > JAHEIK01. The sequence goes on along the minus strand of JARGNS010000450.1, from coordinate 2,332 downwards.
TCTGACCTCTCCCTGAGGTGCGGGCAGGATACCCGCTCGGGGCCCGGGCCGCCACGAGCCAC
>JARGNS010000450.1:0-2260 GCA_029213105.1 Planctomycetota bacterium | reverse complement strand
GGCGGCCGTCCCCTACCACGCGCCTAACGCGCCCAAGGGCCGCTGGAGGCCCTCAGGAGCCGCTGACGGGCGGTTCCCGGTACAAGCCGTGGTCCCGGATGTAGGCGCGCACGGCAGGCTGGACGTTGTCTCCGGCTTCTCCGCCGCCTGCGACGCGCTCCCGAATCGCCGTGGAGGAGATCTCCACCTCCGGCGCCTCGAGGCCCAGGATCCGCTCGGCGTGGGCCTCCAGGCCCTCGGGGGTGTCGAGGACGTGCCCCGGACGCCGCGCCACGAGGAGCGTGGCGCGCTCGAGGATCTTCTCCCACTCCCGCCACGTCGTGAAGTCCACGAACATGTCCGCCCCCATCAAGAGCCGCCAGCGCGTCCCGGCGGGGAAGCTGCTCACGAGGACCTCCAGCGTGTCGATCGTGTAGCTCGGCCCGGCGCGCTTGCCCTCCAGCTCCAGCACTTCGGTGCGCGGCAGGCCCTCCACGCCCAGGCGGGTCATCTGGACGCGGTGGTGGAAGGGCGTGCGCTCGACGACCCCCTCCTCCCCCAGGAACTTGTGGGGCGCGGAGCCCGCCACGACCACCAGCAGGCGATCGTTGACCTGCAGGGCGGCCTCGCACAGCGCGCGATGGCCGCGGTGGTACGGATCGAAGGTGCCGCCGTACACGCACACCCGCTGCCCCGGGGGCGGCGGCTTCTCGGGGCGCGCGCGGCTGTGGAAGACCTGCAGGGCCAGTACGAACGCACCGGACACGAAGTACCACGTGAGGAAGCGCGGCAGGATGCCCAGCATGCAGAGCATCGAGAGGATGGCGAGCACGGCGGCGGCGGCGAGCATCGCCATGCGCGTCTGCACGGGTGCGGTGCGGATCGGCGTCAGGAACGCGAGGGCCGTGATCAGCAGGGGAATCGACTGGTGGGGCGTCAGCTCGATCGGGGCGAACAAGACGAGGATCAACGCGCTACCGAGGCCGAACTGCACGACGCGCGCCTGGCCCCGGCGGATGCGCAGCGGCAGGCAGGCGATCGCCGCACAGAGGGCCACGAGGAACGCGCCGATGCCCAGCGCCAGGTGGCCATCCGCGCGCACGAGGTGCCAGGCCAGCAGACCGGCGCCGGCCAGAGCCAGCACGGCGGGCACCCACAGATCGCGTCGTTCGCTCAAGGCACCCATCCTCGCTTCAGCCCGGCGTCGCGAAGGTACCACGGTCCCTCCCCGTAGCATGCGTGCATGGAGCGCCCCCCCGTCCCCTGCCTCATCGGCCCGACCGGGTCGGGCAAGACCGATGTCGGCATCGAAGCCGCCCGCGGCACGAACGGCCAGGTCATCTGCTGCGACGCCTACACCGTCTACGGCGGCATGCCGATCCTCACGGCCGCCCCGACGCCGCCGAGCGACGTCCCCCACCACCTCCTGGGCATCCTGAACCTCTACGACACCTACGACGCCCAGCGTTTCCTGGTGGACTGCGACCATGCCATCGAGCAGATCGAGGCCGCCGGCGACCGGCCGTGGATCGTCGGCGGGACGGCCCTGTACCTGCGCTGCTGGCTCAAGGGCTTCGACTCGCCCGTGCCGCGTGACCGGGCCTACCGCGCGGCCCTGCAGGCCCGGGTCGACGCCGAGGGGCCCGGGATCCTGCACGCCGAGCTCGCCACGCGGGATGCGGAGCGCGCCGCGGCGCTGCACCCCAACGACCTGCGGCGGATCGTGCGGTCCCTGGAGATCATCCGGGCGACGGGCAAGCCCGCCAGCGACCAGCGTGCGGGCTGGGCCGGCCCCGACCGCATGCCGGCGCGCGTCTTCGGCCTGCGCCGCAGCATGGAGGATCTCGACGACCGCATCACGCGGCGCTGCGACCTCATGTTCGACGCGGGCGTCGTGGACGAAGCCCGGGCGCTGCTGGCGGCCAGACCGCCCCTGAGCCCGGAGGCTTCGAAGGTCATGGGCCTGGCCGAGCTGACGGCCCTGATCGCCGGGGAGCTGGACGAGGCCGCGTGCAAGGCCCGCATCGTGCAGCGCACGCGGCGCTTCGCCCGCAAGCAGATGACGTTCTTCCGCAGCTTCGACGGACTCCAATGGATCGACGTGGCGCCGGACGACGAGGCCGGCGCCGTGGCCGCACGCATCCTGGAGGCCCTCTAGCCAGCGGCGCGGTCACCGTAGCGCACGGGCGGCCAGCCTAGGCTGGGCCAGGGCTCAGGCGCTGCTCGAGGTGCGTCACGCACTTGGCCACGCACTCGTCCAGGCCGGGCGGCGCGCCGCCGA
>JARGNS010000449.1:3138-3408 GCA_029213105.1 Planctomycetota bacterium | reverse complement strand
AAGGCCATCGTGCGGGCCATGTGGCACTCGACGCACAGGTTCCCGGAGCCGCCCACGGGGTGGTGGGAGTGGGCCGACTGTGCCTCGGGGCTCTCGAGGTCCTTGTGGCAGTGGATGCAGAGCTCGTTGTTCGTGATCGGCAGCTTGAGGTCGGCCCAGTTGTCGGTGCCGTGGGCGTCGTGGCACTCCCAGCAGCCGACGCCGTGCTTGTACATGCTCGACGTCTTGTAGACCGCGATGGCCGTGCACGGGCGCAGGGGGGAGCCGTCG
>JARGNS010000449.1:683-3128 GCA_029213105.1 Planctomycetota bacterium | reverse complement strand
GGATGGGCTCGAGCGGCTCGTAGTGCGCGTCCCGCGAGTAGCCGTTGGGCCCCGGCTGCCATGTGCACGCGCTCTCGGTGAAGAAGTTGTGGCACTGGCCGCAGGCGTCCAGGCGTCGGTCGAAGGTGTCGCGCTTGCCGTCGTAGATCGAGGGCGGCTTGGTCCCCGCGGCCAGCTGCTTGCGGTACTGGTCGACGCCGATCTTCTCGACGGCCCGGATGTGCTCGCGGCCCGGGCCGTGGCAGACCTCGCAGCCGACAGCCCCCTCCGCCCACTGCTCCTCGGCCGGCGGGAGGTTGTAGCGGCTCGGGTGTGTATTCGGGATGGCGCGTTGATCGCGGTACCACGGGCGGTCCGTGGTGCGGATGCCCGTAAGGTGGCAGTTGCCGCAGTTGCGGACGTACGGCCGCCAGCCGTCGTACGACCACCGCTTGTGTTCGTCGTCCCAGAACACGGGCGGCACCCAATGCTGGCCGGCGCTGTCACGGACCACGTAGGGCTGGTGGCGGCGGTTGCCGAACGCGTAGAGGACCTCGAACGTCGTGCCGCCATCGATCGCCGGGAGGATGCCCGCGCCGTAGGTGTCGGCCTTGCGCGGATCACCCGTGCCGCCTTCCTCCACGGTCCGGTAGCGGATGTCCATGAAGTAGCGGCGCTTGCCGGTCGCCGGGTCGGTCGAGCTGTGGGGCTTGACGATCCACTCGGTACCGGGCTGGTCGAAGGTGGTGGCCCCGGTGAAGTCGCCGAAGACGGTGTCTCCGGTGGCGTCGTAGAGCGTGCGGCTGTGGAACGAGTTACGCCACTTGGCGTAGTCCTCCTCGTGGCAGCGCTTGCAGGCTTCGCTGCCCGTGAAGTCGCCCCACGGCTCGCCCGGATTCGTCGCCAGGGCCGAAGGGATGCGCTCCGGGTCGGGGACATGGAAGCTTGCGAAGACCTCGCGGGCGCGAGCCTTCGTGTCGCTCGTCGGCTCCTGGAGAGGCGTGTCGTCGTCGTCGTCGCCGCAGGAGGCCAGCCAGGGGGCGATCAGCAGGAGCACCGCGAGCGCCAGGCAGAGACGGGCGAGGGCAGTGCGAATCGGCATGCGGAGATCAGTCGCTCCCGTCGGCCAAACGCTCGATGGCCGCCACGATTCCCTCGGGCTCGGTGAGCCGGCCGGGGCCCCGGTCGCCTTCGGCCAGGTAGCCCGCTTCGGGGCCCACGAAGTGCACGCCATCGCCGCGCAACGTCTCGACGTTGGCCTGGACGCGCGGGGCGGCCCACATGCGGTGGTTCATGGCCGGGGCCACGAGCACCGGGGCGGTCGCCCCGAGGAAGGTCGTGGAGACGATCTCGTCGGCGATGCCATGGGCGAACTTGCCGAGCAGGTTCGCGGTGCAGGGCGCGACGACCAGCAGGTCGGCTTCCTCGCTCACCCGCAGGTGGTCGGCCGGACCCCGGCCGGAGCCCGCACCCTCGAACCACTGCCCTTGGGTGAACACCGGCTGGTGCGTCAGGGCCGCGAAGGCCAGGGGCCGCACGAAGCGTTCCGCGGCCTCGGTCATCACCACGTCGACGTGATGCCCTGCTTGCACCAGCTTGCTGGCGAGGTCGCAGGCCTTGTACGCCGCGATGCTGCCACCGACACAGAGTACGAGTTTCATGCGCGGACGATCTTCATGCGGGGACGACTACTCGGCGTCCTCGGAGACCAGATCGATCTTGCCGGCACGGATCTCCTCGATCGCGATGTCGATCGGGTTCTCGGAGCGGATCTCGACCAAGCGCGGGGCACCCGCCACCAGCTCGCGGATGCGCTTCTGGAGCAGGGCCGTCAGCCGGAAGCGTCCGCCGACCTTCCCCTCGAGCTCGTCGATCACGCGGATCTTCTCTTCCATCACGCACGTCCTTTCGAAACCAGGTCGTCGACGCCGACCCAAGCGGCCAGTTCGCGTGCCGCACGCTCGACGTCGTCATTCACCAGGACCCGCTCGAACAGGTCCTTCTTTTCAAGCTCGGCACGCGCTGCCGCGAGCCGAGCCTCGATCCGATCGGCCGCGTCCTTGCCGCGACCACGCAGGCGGCGCTCGAGCTCCTCGAAGCTCGGGGCATCCACGAACACGTAGAGCCCTTCGACATCCTGCGTCTTGAGGTCTTCGACGCCCTGGACGTCGATGACCAGCAGGCAGTGTCGCCCGGAGGCGCGGATGCGCTCAACGTTCTCCCGGGGGGTCCCGTACAGATCCCCGTAGACCTGGGCGGGGGCCAGGAAGCCCTGGGCAGCCCAGCGGGCCCGGAACTCGGCCTCCGCGATGAAGTGGTAGTCCACCCCGTCGCGCTCCCCGGGGCGCGGGGCGCGGGTCGTCGCCGTGACGGCGCGCTCGAAGCGGGCGTCCTCGAGGACGCGGTAGGCGACCGAGGTCTTGCCCGCACCGCTGGCGCCCGAGATCACGACGAGCCGGCCGTCCA
>JARGNS010000449.1:0-673 GCA_029213105.1 Planctomycetota bacterium | reverse complement strand
TACTCCAGGTTCTGGACCTGCTCGCGCAGGCGTTCGATCGCGGCGCGCAGGTCCAGGCCCACGCGGCTGAGATCCAGGTCGTTGGCCTTGCTGCCCACCGTGTTGGCCTCCCGGTGCAGCTCCTGCACCAGGAAGTCGAGCCGCCGCCCGATGGCGCCCCCGGCCGCGAGCAACTCGCGGGCGTGGGTCACGTGGGCTTCCAGCCGGGCGATCTCCTCGCGGACGTCGGAGCGCTCGGCCATGGACGCGCATTCGCGCGCCAGCTGGGCGGGGTCGGGCTCGACGCCCGAGCCGGCCAGCAGGTCGTCCAGGCGCTTGCGCAGGCGTGCCTGGTAGGCGGCGGGCACCTCGCCGGCGCGCGCGGCCAGGGCCGTGGCGGCGGCCTCGATCTGGTCGAGCAGTCGCGCGACCTCGGCGGCCATCAGCGCGCCTTCCCGCTCCCGGGAGGCCTGCAGGGCCAGGGTGACGCCCTCGAGCGCCTCGCGCAGGGCCCGGACCAGGGTGGCGTCGTCGGCCTCGGTGCGGGTCTCGCCGAGGACGCCCGGTACGGCGAGGACGTCGCGGGCGCGGACCTCGTCGATGCCGTGGGCGGCGGCGAGCGCGCGCAGCTTCGCCGCGGCGGCGGCGAAGGCCGCTTCGTCGATGCGCACCGCCGCGTCATCACTCGGCGCCG
>JARGNS010000448.1 GCA_029213105.1 Planctomycetota bacterium | reverse complement strand
TGGCCGCGCAGGCGGCGGCAGCGGACGCGGCCGCCCATCTGCTGGAGCTGATCGAAGATCTTGCCCACGAAGTGGGTGATCGGCAGGCGCTCCTTGGCCATGTGGACGGTCGTGTCGTCGCCCGTCTCCTTGAGCAGGCGCGCGAACGTCGAGACCAGGCCGTAGAGATCGAGCTCCACGAGTTCCTCGTCCCCCCGAACCGGCTCACGCGGCTTGCTCAGCTTGATGGGCGCCTTGTCCTTCTGGAGATCCCAGCGGGCGGCGAGCTCGGCCGAGACGCCCTTGTAGCGGCGGTACTCGAGCAGCTGCCGGACCAGGTCGAGGCGCGGATCGATCTCCTCGAGGTCCACCGGGTCGTCGCGAGGCAGCAGGGCGCGGCTCTTCAGGACGAGGAGCTGGCTCGCCATGACGAGAAACTCACCGGCCTGATCCACGTCGAGACCCTGGACCTCGCCCTGGCAGATCTCGAGGAACCGGTCCGCAATGCGGGCAATCGGCACCTCGTAGATGTCCACCTCTTCCTGTTGGACGAGGTAGAGGAGCAGGTCCAGCGGCCCCTGGAAGCTCGCGAGATCGACCCGGAGATCCTTCATGCGCCAGCTGTCTCCTTGCAAGTCACGGTCTGGTAACCGGTTACGTCGATCATCGCACACATCCGCCCGCCGGACGCGTAGGCTCGATCGTACCGCATGAACCCCCCGGACCACGCACGGCACAGGAGGGGTCCGATGCGGCCGAATTCGTAGAATAGCGACCCTCCTCTGGATGACCCCGGTGACAGCTTCCCGCCCCCCCATTCGCCTGTTCGCGATGGACGTCGACGGCACGTTGACGGATGGGGTCATGGTCTGCTCGTCGAACGGCGACGACAGCAAGTCGGTCCACGCCAAGGACGGCCAGGGCATCAAGCTCCTGGCGCGGGCCGGCATCGTGCCCGCCATCATCAGCGGCCGGGCCTCGGGCGCGACGACCCGCCGAGCCCAGGAACTGGGCATCGAGCACGTCCACCAGGCCGAGGGGGACAAGGCCGCCCGGCTCCTCGCCGTGTGCGAGACGCTCGGACTGCGCCTCGACGAGGCCGCGTTCGTCGGGGACGACCTCAGCGACCTCGCCGCCATGCGTGCCGCGGGCTGGTCCGCCGCCCCGGCGGACGCCGCCCCCGAGACCCGCGCGGCCGCCACCTTCGTCGCCTCCGCCGCGGGCGGGCACGGGGCCGTCCGCGAGGCGATCGAAGCATTGCTCCGGGCCCAGGGCGCGTGGGACGATGTCGTGGCGCAGTTCGAGCCCACCAGGGAGGAGGCCCGATGAAGCGCCTGCTCCTGTTCCTCTTGTTCGCCACCCTTGGCACGAGCGCACTCGTGTACATCGCCGGTGGCATCCACGGCCGCCCGCAGATCGAGCGCGAGGCCAAGCTGCCGGTCAGTCCCCACGCGCCGGGCTCCCGCCCGAGCATCGAGACCCCCGACGGGCAGCTCGACATCGAGAGTGCGCGCAACATCACCCAGATGGCGCCCCCCATGCGCCTCGTCTGGAAGGATCGCCTCTCCGACGAGACGATCACGATCGACAACTTCCAGCGCTGGCGCTGCACCGCGCGCTCGGTGAACCCGCTGCCCCTCGCGGCGACGGGTGGGCAGGGGGCGCTGCTCGGGGACGTGCTGTTCGAGACCTATCGCGACCCCGAGACCCGCGCCGAGGCCATGGCCCTGCGCGACACCACGGGCGAGGAACGCTACGCCACGCTGCTGCACCAGCGGCTGCGCGCGGGCGAGGCCCGGGTGACCGGCAAGCTCGGCGAAGCGATGGCCGCGCGTCGCTCGGGCAACGCCGCCGATCGATCGCTCGGAGACACGGCCCTCGAGCTCTCGCAGGACATCGTCCTGGAAGACAAGGGCCAGAACCTCGTCATCCGCGGCGGCGAGGGCGCCAGCCTCACCGTCTATCCCGAGCAAGACCGCGCGCGCGGCAAGGGCCCGTTCTCCCTCGAGCACGACGCCGTGCACATGACGGGCAACGGTCTCGTCCTCGATCGCAACCTCGAGCGCCACTACATCCGCGTGGAGATCACGCGCGACCCCCGGCTACGCATCCAGAAGGCGAGCAAGGGCGAGGGCGGCAAGCCGCTGTTCGACTTCGGCGAAGGCGACTTCCAGCCCACGACGGTCACCTCGGCGGGCCGCGCCATCCTCGAGCGCGAGATGCTGCGGCGCGAGACGGTCATGACGGTCACGTTCCACGACCGCGTCTACGCCGCGCAGCTCGGCGGGCGCACGCTCAACGCGGGGCGTGCGAACCTCGTCGCATTCACCAGCACGCTACCGACCGCCAAGTCCTCGGACTGGAAGCTCCGCCGCTTCCACGCGGACCGCCACGTGACGATCCACTATCCGGGACGTACCAAGAAGGACGAGGCCTTCCTCGCGACCGTGGACGCGGAGCGCCTGCGCTACGACATCCCCGAAGACGGCAGCGAGCCCACGACCGTCCTCGAGGAGGACGTCGACATCCGCATGCGCGGCGAGATCGCCATGCTCGGAACGGGGGGCATGTTGCGCGCCACCTGCCGCGAGCGTGCCTGGATCGGCCCCCTGCCTGATGGCGCTCCCGACGGCGGCATCGACCGGCTGCTGCTGCGTCAGATCTCCCTGCGTGGTGCCGCACGACTCGAGCGGGTCACGACGGCGCAAGAGAGCACGGGCGACTTGATCGCGGCCGAGGCCATCGATGTGATCGCCTGGCCGCGCGGAAGCAACGCCGCCGGCGATGACGAGCCCCAAGCCCCCTTGGCACCAGGCGAGAGCACGCGCATGACGGCCGTGCACTTCGCCGCCGTGGGCGACGTTCACCTCGCAGGCGCACAGATCCGGGGCGAGACGGCACGCATCGTGGCCGATGACCTGCACACCGAGACGCCGCGCGTATTCGCCGAGGGTGAGGGCACCCGCTTCACCTTCCGCCAGCTCGCCAGCAATCAGGGCCTGCTTGGCCCGTCCGCCGGCACCGGGAACTCGACCGCCGGCAACACCGGACGGAGTGCGGACGACGACAAGGACGGCCGCTGGATGCTCGACCGCATCGTGGCGCGCGGAGCCGTCGACATCGACACGACCCTCGGCGGGCCCGCCCTGGGCATTCCGGCGCACCTGCAGGGCGACGAGATCACCTACGACGGCCTCAGCCGGATCGCACGCATCCGGTCGTTGGGCGGCGAACCTGTCCGCATCGGTTGGACGGCCGCAGGGACCAAGACCAACCAGATCGAGACGCGCACACTCACCCTCGACCGCGCCGCCGGTCGCATCACGGCCGAAGGCGGTGTCGAAGGCGAGCTCTACCTGGCTCGCCGCGGTGGCGGGAGTGGCTTCGGCATGCCTGGCATGTCGGCCGGCGTCGGACCCAGCCTGGATGGCGCCGAG
>JARGNS010000447.1:2813-3417 GCA_029213105.1 Planctomycetota bacterium | reverse complement strand
TCGAGGGCGTGGTGGATGCCGGCGAGCGCTTCGCGTTGTCGATGTGCAATCCGCCGTTCCATGCGTCGGCCGAGGAAGCCGCCGAAGGCAACCGACGCAAGCGCAAGAACCTCGCCGGCAAGCGCGGCCCACCGCGTCGTGGCGGACACCGTGACCGCCAACGCACGCCTGCCGACCGCAACTTCGGTGGGCAGGCCGGCGAGCTCTGGTGCCCCGGCGGCGAGCTGGGTTTCGTGCAGCGCATGATCACCCAGAGCGCCGAACGGCCGGCGCTCTGCGGTTGGTTCACGACCCTGGTTTCGAAGGGCGCGCACCTCCCGCGCTTGAGGCGCGCGCTCGAGGCCGTGCAGGCCGCCGAGGTCCGGGTCCTCGAGATGACCCACGGGCAGAAGCAGAGTCGCATCCTCGCCTGGACGTTCCGTTGCCGTTGAGGGGCATGGGGGCGACGCAGCCCGGGGAGACGCTCGTGACTCCGCGAGAGGCCCGGAGGTCGCCCGGTCTGCCTGCGCAGGGCCCACCCAAGGCGCGCGGAAGCCGGTTCACGGGCGCCCGCGGTGAAGTCCCCGATTCGCCGAGAACCGCCCTGGCCCGCGCGCCCGACGCG
>JARGNS010000447.1:0-2803 GCA_029213105.1 Planctomycetota bacterium | reverse complement strand
AGTTCCGCGCTCCGCCCTGTATGGTCTCACCATGACAGAACACATTCCCAATCTCGCGGTATTCGTCGACTACGACAATGTCGCGATCGGTGCGAGGGATGCCCGCTACGGCTCCTTCGACGTCCATCTCATCCTCGAGCGCCTGCTCGAGAAGGGCAAGGTCATCGTCAAGAAGGCCTACGCCGACTGGGCGCGCTTCGAAGCGGCCAAGAAGGGCATGCACTCGGCCGCCTTCGAGTTGATCGAGATCCCCAAGACCTCCTACTCCGGCAAGAACTCCGCCGACATCCGCCTCGTCGTCGATGCGCTTGATCTCTGCTACACGAAGACGCACGTGGACCTCGTCGTGATCATCTCCGGCGACAGTGACTTCTCGCCCCTCGTCAGCAAGCTGCGCGAGAACGGCAAGACCGTCGTCGGCGTCGGCGTGAAGAGCTCCACCAGCAACCTGCTCGTCGAGAACTGCGACGAGTTCATCTACTACGACGACCTCGTACGCCAGACGCGCAAGGCCTCCAAGGGCCGCCGCAAGCCGGCGGCCGAGGGCGCCAAGGAGACGTCCGCCGCGAGCAAGGGGGACAAGCAGCAGGAGGTCCTCGATCTCGTGATGGAGACCGTCGAGGCGCTCTTCCGCGATCGCGAGGACACGATCTGGGGCTCGCACGTCAAGCAGGTCATCAAGCGCAAGCAGCCGCATTTCAGCGAGTCGTACTTCGGCTTTCGGAGCTTCAACGACCTGCTCGAGACCGCACGCGACCAGGGCCTCCTCGAGATCGAGAAGGACCAGCGCTCGGGCGGCTACCGTATCCTCGAGTTCGGCCCCAAGGCCGAGGCTTGAACGATTCGGGGGGGCATCCTCACCACCTCGTACCGGTGGCAGGGACGCGCTCCCGGCGCACTCGCGGGGGCTCAGGAGTGACGATCCTGTTTCGGAGTCGGGCGGGTTGAGCTCGCTTCGTATTGCAGGAAGAGCTGCCGCATCTCCACGGGGCAGCCGTTCCTCTCGAAGACAAGCCGCATGGCGGTGTTGCGCAAGTCGGTGGAACCCACATAGCGCGTGAGTCCTCGGCGCGCGAGCTCGTGCAGGCCGGCAGCGTGCAGCGCGCGGCCGAGACCCTGTCTCCGGCGAGAGGGCACGACCCCGAGGTAGAAGATCGAGCCCTCCGAGTCGTCGTAGGCCTGCGGAAGCAAGATGCCGACGGCCCCGTGGTCGTCATCGACGAGGAACCAGTCCGCGGGAGCAAAGCGGTCGCCGGCGTACTGAACGAGCTCTTGCCACTCGCGCTGGGGGTCGGGGCCATGGTGAGTCGGGCGATGAACTCCGGCTCGCCAGCCTCGGCGAGGGACGTGAACCGCAACTCCGTGGGGGCGGCCGGCAACTCGTCCTCAAGACCGCGCGCGACGAATGCCTTGCGACGGACGACGGCCCACCCCGTCCATTCGAGGGCCTCCAGCCATGCCGCCGCCGACGGCTTCTCCTCGACGAGGACCTCCACACCGCCCCGGCCCCAGCGCTCCGTCACGGTACGAGCGAACGCGCGTGCCACGGCTTGGGAGTCGGTTCCCGTCTCCACGCGGAGGCGCGCGAGCAGGAGACTTGGACCAAGAACATGGAGCCTGAGCTCTGCCACGGGCGCGCCGTCCACCGAGGCACTCAGCGTGCAGGAGACGTCGTCGGGCGGTAGGGGGGACACGTGCATGCGCCCGACGGGATACGTTGCGAGTCGATCCTGAACAAGCCTCCGCGTGAGGCCTCAGCCGCAATCTTGGCGAGGTCGCACGCGACCAGGGCCTCCTCGAGATCGAGAAGGACCAGCGCTCGGGCGGCTACCGCATCCTCGAGTTCGGCCCCAAGGCCGAGGCTTGAGAGGCGTCTGAGCGGTCGTGTCGTCGGAGGCGCTCCCTACGCGGAGGTCGGGATCGCCAGGCTGATGCTCGTACCAGCGGGGCCGGTCCGCACGCGGATGCTCCCGCCCATGCGCCGTACCGCCTTCCGTACGATGAACAGCCCCAGGCCGTGACCGCCCGTGTCGGCTTCGCCGGTCGCGAAGGGCTGGAACATCCTGCCGCGCAGTTCCTCCGGCACGCCCGGGCCGTCGTCCGTGACGGTGAGTTGGACGGTGCCCGGTTCGAAGCACGCGACACCCATCCGCACGCGCCCCGCGCGCTCGGCACACGCACGGATGGCGTTGCTGCCGAGGTTGACCAATGCCTGCACGAGCATCTGCGGCCGCCCCACGATGACGGCGTCGTTGTCGGCATCGAGCTGCAGGGACACGTTGCGGTCCTTCGCGAGGGGACGGAGGAGGCGCACGGCCTGCCGCAGGGACGCGGCGGCGTGGAAGGACTCCAGCAGGTCCTCGTTGCGGCGCGCACTGAAGGCGAGCACCGAGTCCATCGTCTTGGCGATCTCCTCGCAAGTCGCGGGGATCCCCTCGAGCGTCTCGCGCCAGCGCTGCGGATCGTCCCGGCCTGCGGCCAGGCTGGAGCGGCCGCTGATGAGCATGAGGTGGTTGGCGACCTCGTGCGCAAGGCCGGAGGCGATGAGGCCCGCGTGCGCGACGCGCTGCTGCTGGGCCAGGAGCGCAAGCAGCTGCTCGCGCTCCCGCCGCCAGGCACGGCGCTCCCGCTCGTGCTCGCTCTCTCCGCGGTGCGGATCGACGAAGGGGACGATCTGTACCTGGTCCGGCGCGCCCATCAGCAGGCCTCACCGAAGGGCGTCGGCGGCAGGGCGCAGAGGGCGTCGAGTCCGGCCATGGACGCCTGCAGCTTCAGTCCACCCTGGGGGGCCATCGTGCTCACG
>JARGNS010000446.1 GCA_029213105.1 Planctomycetota bacterium | reverse complement strand
CGGGCGCGCGGCGAGGGCTCGCGCAGGATGCGCGCCAGCAGCGGGCGCAGGGCACGCGTGTCGCCGATGCGCGCAAGCTCGGCCGCCGCGCGGATGCGCAGCGCGGCCGGCTCGACCCGCAGCGCCCGGGTCAGGGGACGCAGCTTCACGTCGTCCTCGAGGCGTGCGAACAGGCGCTCGGCCGTGATCGCACGCGCACGGTCCTTGCCCGCCATCTGACCGAGCAGCGCCAGGGCGACCTTCTCGTCGGCCGTCAAGGCCAGCGGCTGGGCCTTGGCGCGGACCGTCGCCGCAGGCACCGCCGGGTCGGCCGCGTCGGGTCCGGCCTGGACGGGTGCCGCGAGACCGGCGAGCAGGAGGCAGACGGGTAGCAGGGAACGCATGGGACGGCTCCGATCGAGGGGTTGCGGGGGCGAGGAAGGCGGCGCGCGGGGAGGCGCTACTCGCCGGCGGCGGCCTTGGCCTTGCGTGCCTGGGCCAGTTGCTCGTAGCGCTCTTCACGCTCGTCGAGCAGGCGCTTGCCGTTCTGGTGCCAGAACTTCTTCCAGGCCCCGACCTTGTTGCCGAGGTCGGTGCCCGCCAGGCTCTTGAGCGCGCCGTTGAAGGCCGGACGCTCGTAGGTGGTGAAGGTCTGCTCGGTCGCGAGGATCTTCACCGACTGCACGACGCCATCGGAGAGCACGCCCACGATGGGGTCGGCGATGAAGGAGGTCTGCGCGACCTCGACATCGAAGTCCTGGATGTAGGAGATCTGCCGCGCCGTGGAGAAGTAGCTGCGCGGGAAGTTGCCGGAGCGACCTTCCCACTTCTTGATGATGTAGGGGTAGGCCAGCTCGTCCCCCAGGATGCCGAGCGCCTCGGCGGCGTTGACGCGCACCTCGCGGAAGCGGCTGTCGAGGGCGCGACCGAGGGGATGCACCGTGGACGGCGAGCCGATCTCGCGGAGGGCCTCGGCGGACGCCACGCGGACGGGCTTCTGCTTGTCGTGTGTGGCGCACTTCAGGAGCGCGGGCACGCCCAGCGGATCGGCCAGACGGCCGAGTTCCTGGGCGGCGTAGATGCGTAGGGACGCGGGCTCGCAGCGCAGCGCCTTGGCCAGCGGCGCGAGCTTGAACTTCGCGGGCTCCATCGCCATCAGGCGCTTGGCCTTGGTGATCTTGGCCTCGTCGCCACTGGCGATCATGCCGAGCAGGCCGAGCACGCGGGACTCGCCCGCCTTCTGCGCCTTGGCCTCACGCTGCGGACGGGTCGCCGCGGCGAACTCCTCCGCGGTCATCCAGCGCTTCTCATGGTGGACGAAGCCCTTGGCACGCTGCAGGGCGTCGCCCGTGTACCAGAGCTTGCCGATCTTCTCGTAGCCGAGGGCACGGCGCGCGGCGCGATGCTCGGGGTCGATGCCCACGACGATCTCGTAGGCCTTCCCGGCGAGGTCATTGGCGCCAGCAGCCTCGAGCTCGAGCGCGAGCTTGTAGGCCGCCGTGGCATCGGAGGCGTCGAGCTTCTCGAGGCGGCGCGCCAGGTCGCTGCGGGCCGGGTCATCGCCCGCACGCGCGGCCGGTGTCAGGCCGGCGACGACGAGCAGCGCAGCAAGGAGGAGGGCCGTGGCGAGGGGGAACCCGTGAGGTCGGGACATCGTGACTCCAGTCTTGCGGGTGGGTCGGTGCGAGGGCGGCGCGGCCCCCGTAGCCCTGGAAACGCCGGATTCGACCCCAGGTTACACTTCCCTTTTCGTCCCCCTCCGAAAGCGGGTTTCCCGGGGGTCGAGGGAGGGGACACGATGCGGATCACGAGCATCCTGGCCGCCAGCCTGGCGGTCCTGATCGGTGCGAGCCTGCTGTCAGCCGGAGCCCCGGCCGTAGCCGGGGACGGCGACGCCAAGACACCGTCCGGGGTCTGGGTCTACGACATCCGCGTCGTCCGCGTCGACCCCCCCATGGCCGAAGGCGCCGAGCAGCCCAGCCCGTTCCCCGAGATGAAGGCCACGACCATCAGCCTGCCCTGGGCGGAGTGCCTCGCCCGCCTCAAGAAGCGCGGCACGACCACGCTGCTCCTCGACCAGCGCCTGACGGCCCTCCAGGGCCGTGGCTCGAACGTCAGCGAGGAGACGACCACCCCCCTCCTGTCTGCCAACTTCGAGGACAAGAACAACGTCCAGTACCGCGCCCAGGTCGTGCGGACCGGCTGCTCCTTCGAGCAGACGACCACCGGCCCGAGCTTCCAGTACCAGGTCCAGATCCAGGGCGCCCTGACCGCGCCGGCGGACAAGGCCCCGCCAATCCAGTACACGGTCAAGTGGCGTGGTGATCACCCCCGCCTGGACGGCGCCACCCTGGTGCTCGTCAACCGCCGCCAGGTGGCCAAGGCCAAGGGCGCTGCCTCCAAGGCCCTCGAGCACTATGCCTTCGTGACGGGGCGCTTCGTCCCCTCGCGCTGACCACTCGGGAGCCGTCGCCCCTGGGGCCTTCGTGACGGGGCGCTTCGTCCCCTCGCGCTGACCACTCGGGAGCCGTCGCCCCTGGGGCCTTCGTGACGGGGCGCTTCGTCCCCTCGCGCTGACGCTGAGGGACAGCCGCCCCTGGGGCGTTCGTGACGGGGCGCTTCGTCCCTTCGCGCTGACGCCTGCGGACAGTCGCCCCCCGGCTCCCGTCCGCCCGGTCTCCGGGTACGCTTCCGCCACCTTCCAGGAGAGACCTCATGTCCACTGCCACCATCGTGACCGACCTCGGCACCATCGAGCTCGAACTCTTCGACGACGCCACGCCCGGCACGGTCGCCAACTTCAAGAAGCTCATCGAAGACGGCTTCTACGACGGCCTCAGCTTCCACCGCTTCGTCCCGAACTTCGTGGTCCAGGGCGGCTGCCCGAACACGCGCGAAGGTGCGAGCGGCATGCCCGGCACGGGCGGCCCCGGCTACAAGATCGCCTGCGAGACGCAGGGCGACCTGCAGATCCACCACCCCTACCACCTGTCCATGGCGCACGCCGGACCGGGTACGGGCGGCAGCCAGTTCTTCATCACGCTGCGTGACACGCCCCACCTCGACGGCCTGCACACGGTCTTCGGCAAGGTCACCAGCGGCGAAGACGTCGTGGACCAGATCCGCGAAGGCACCCGCATGCTCAAGGTCACGACCGGCGCCTAGCACGCACGGCGCCTTGCAGGGGCGGTCCCGCCGGCGCGTCGTCGGTGGGTGTCCGCCCACGAGGACCCGACAAGTACGCCTCCGGCGATCCGCGGGCGGACACACGCTCGCCCTGCGGGCTTCGCTGGACCGCCCCTACGAAGAACCGTGGCCCGGCGCGCCACGTCACTTCAGCGGTGCGATGGGTGCGCTGCGCTCGGCGATGACCTCGTCGATCCAGCGCGGCATGTCGCGCTGCCACTGCACGACGCCCTTGTGGAACGGGCCGCGCTGCAATGCGTGGATCTCCACGCGGCTGCGGCC
>JARGNS010000445.1:1496-3450 GCA_029213105.1 Planctomycetota bacterium | reverse complement strand
CGCCCGGACTCAAGGGCGTCCTCGGTCCGGTCTGGGGCGATCCCGGCCCCGACCGGGACCACGAGCGGCTGCTCAACGAGGACCTGGGGCTCGCCGGCCGTGACGCCCTCGCCTACTTCCGGCTGCTGGTCTACAACACCGGCACCGAGGCCCGCACCCTGCGCCTCGAAGACGGCGCGCTGGTCATGACGGGGGCCGAGGGCGCGCGGGCCCTGCCGCTGCGCAGCCTGGCCGCTCGCGTGGCCGCCGGGCAGCTGAAGATCGATGCCGGCCTGCGCTTCACCCTCGGCAGCCTGGGCGTGCTCTCCAAGACCGTCGAGGTTCCTCCCGGCCAGTTTGCCAAGCTCGTCGTCCTGTTCGACGGCGAGGCGCGGATCGAGCAGGCCCGGGCGGTGGTTACCTCGCAAGGAACCGTCCTGCGACGCGTCGAACTAGCACGGACCGTCTTCCGGCGCCTCATGGAGGATCCGGACGAGGCCCGGGTCAAGGACCTCTGATGCAGGAGCCTTTCGAGTCCATGCCCGACATCCCCGGGGCCGACGAGCTCGTCGCCACCCCCGAGGCGCCCCAGGCCGCGACTGGACTGCCGGCCGCCGAGGCGCCCATGCGCGAGGTGGCGCACGCCTTCCGGATGAACGCCGAGGCCCTGCACACCCTCAAGGAGATGCAGGCCGACCTGGCCCGGCAGGTCCGCCGCGGCGATCGCTCCGAGCTGGTGGTGCAGTCCACCCAGGCGCTCAACGAGACCTTCCGCAACCTCACGGGCGTCCAGCAGGAGCTGCTGCGCCGGCTGCACACCACGGATACCAAGCGCAGCTCGGGCCCGCTCATCCCCCTCATGCTGCTCGGCCTCCTGGTCGTGTTCCTCGGTGGCATCTGGGTGGTGCTGGATGAACTCGACCGCCGCCAGCCGGCCACCGATCCCGAACTCTCCGCCGCCGAGGTCGTCCGTCGCGAGCGCGACGCGTGGCGTCAGGGGCGCAACGAGGGCTCCCAGCACGCCGACAACGAGGTGAAGCGCCTCGGCGACGCCCTCGACGAGGCCAAGGGTCGTGCGCGCACCCTGCAGGGCGAGATCGACGCCCGCAACCGGCGCCTGGCCGACCTGGATCAAGCCAAGCGCACGGCCGAGGTGGAGCGCGACGAGTTCGCGGGGCAGGTCCGCAAGGCCCAGAGCGAGATGATGGCGAAGCAACTCCTCGAGGAGGAGATCCACGCGCTCAAGCTCCAGCTCGACGCGGCCAACCGTGTGGCGGGTACGCACGAGCACGAGCTCGGCCTGCAGCGCCGCAAGAACGCCTGGCTGCGCGAGCGCATGGCCGACTACGGCATGGGCTTCAGCGACGACGATCCCGCGTGGCGCCCCGATCGGGCCGCGGGCGAGCTGCCCGAGGGCATGGCCGCGGTCGGTCCGCGCAAGGAGACCAGCAAGCTCACCAATCTCGAGATCGCCCGTCGCAAGCTCGGTCGCTTGAACGGCGACCCCGACGCCGCCGCCGGCACGCCGGCGGCGGGGAGTGCTTCTACCGGCAGTGCTTCTACCGGCAGTGCTTCTTCCGGCAGTGCTTCCGACGGTGCCATGGCCCCGGTCGATCGCGAGGCTTCCTCGGTACCGCCTCCGGCGGGCGGTGCCCCGGCGCGCCCGCGTGGGGCGGCCTACGGCGGGGACGGCGCCGGCATGCCGCCGCCCGCAGTCCTTCGCAAGCGCTCCGGCATCGACGCCAACTCGACGTCCGTGGAGCGCGTGCGTGCGCATCTCAACGGTCTGCTGCGGGGCAGCGACGCCGTCGGCGGCGCGGGCTGGCGCATCACCGGACTCAAGGAAGTCGCCCCGGACCGCCTCGGCGGCGTGGTGATGGTGCGCTACGGCCCGGGTGGGGCCATGGTCGAGAGCGTGGAGGCCCGCGAGGTGCGGATCGCCCACGATCGCGGCCGCACGCAGGTCGAGTTCGCG
>JARGNS010000445.1:0-1411 GCA_029213105.1 Planctomycetota bacterium | reverse complement strand
GAGGGCCAGGGCGCGGACGCCTGGGACGGCTCCTCCCTGCGGCTGATCCAGAAGCGCTAGGCGCTCGCGGCCACCGCCGCTCGCCGCCGCAGCACGACGCGAGCCGGGGATGCGGGATTCGGCGCGACCCGGCGTGCGCATCGCGGAGCAAGCGGGCTAGACTCCGCCCATGGTTCGTATCCTCGGCGTCGGTGACGTAGTTGGCCGCCCCGGCCGCAAGGTCCTCAAGTACTTCCTTCCCAAGTTGAAGGAGGAGCGTGGCGTGGACTTCGTCGTCGTCAACGCCGAGAACGCGGCGAACGGCAGCGGCATCACGGAGAAGATCTTCCACGAGCTGCGCGGCTACGGCGCCGACGTGCTCACGATGGGGGATCATGCCTACAAGCGGCGCGAGTCCCTTGCGCTCTACGACAAGGAAGCGCGCCTGCTGCGACCGGCCAACTGGCCGTCGGGGGCGCCGGGCAAGGGCACGTGCATCGTCGAGGGCCCGCGTGGCATCCGCGTCGGCGTGATCCATCTGCAAGGGCGCGTCTTCATGAACGCCCAGGGGGACTTTTTCGAAGAGTCCGACCGTGCGCTCGAGGCCATGCGGAACAAGACGGACGTCGTCGTCGTGGACATGCACGCCGAAGCCAGCAGCGAGAAGGTCGCGCTCTCCTGGTACCTGGATGGCCGCGTCTCGATGATCTTCGGATCGCATACGCACGTGCCGACTGCCGATGCGGTCGTGCGCCCCAAGGGCACGGCGTTCATCAGCGATGCGGGTATGACCGGGCCCTACGACGGGGTGATCGGGCGCGTGAAGGAGGCCGTCCTCAAGAAGATGCGCCTGAACGTGCACGAGCCGTTCGTCGTCGCCGAAGGCGATGCGCGGCTGGGTGCCGTGCTCGTGGAGATCGACGACAAGACGGGCAAGGCCGTGTCGTGCGAGGGCCTCTGGCTCGAGCTGCCCGAGGGTGCTGCCTAGCGATGCAGGACGGCACGCCCGTCATGACCGTATCGGAGCTCACCGCCGACATTCGCGGTGTGCTCGACGCGACCTTCGGCGACGTCTGGGTGCGGGGCGAGATCTCGCAGCCCCGGACGCCGGCTTCGGGCCATGTGTACCTGGTGCTCAAGGACCAGGGCGCCGTGCTCCCCGCCGTGATCTGGCGCTCGACGGCGGCGCGCCTGCGCTTCCGTCCCGAAGAGGGGCAGGAGGTCCTCGTGCGCGGGGGCATCGATGTGTACCCACCGCACGGTCGCTATCAGCTGATCGTGCGCCGCATGGAGCCCGTGGGCGAAGGGGCGCTGCGCCTCGCCTTCGAGCAGTTGCGTGCGAAGCTCGAGGCCGAGGGCTTGTTCGAGCCCGGGCGCAAGCAGCCCCTGCCGTTCATGCCCCGCCGCATCGCCTTGGTGACCAGTCGCACGG
>JARGNS010000444.1 GCA_029213105.1 Planctomycetota bacterium | reverse complement strand
TGAGCGGCGAGGGATAGAGGTCCATGCGCACCTCCCCCGGACCGGCCGCGGCCATGACCGTGGGGAACCTCGCGTCGGAGGTCACGCTCCCGTTGAGCACGTCGACGATCGTGCGCGCGTGCGGATGCACGTGGACGATGCGCTCCTGCATGTCCTGGGATGCCGGCGTCGCGGCGACGAGGCGTACGCGGGCCTTACCCGTCCGAACCGCCCGGTAGCGCAGCGTCGCGCGTCCGGTGGCCAGGGGGCCGACCTCGAGGGTGATCGTCTGGGAGCCCAGCGCGACGAGATGCTCCGAGGTCGTCGCCTGGACGGAGACGATCACGCCGCGCGATTCCTCGTTGCGCACCGCGACGGGGACATCCACCACGTCTCCCACGGTGAGGTGCGGCGCGAGCCACGGCGCCGCGTGCACCGACTGGCGCACGCGAATGCGACCCGTGCCGACCCCGACCGCACCGCTGGCGTCGGAGGCGACCAGGCGCAGCTGCCACGTCGTGATCGAGTCCTTCAGCGGGATGGCAAGGCGCGCGCGACCGCTCGGTCCGACGATGGCCTCCGGCACGAAGCACAGCGTCGGATCGAAGTCCTTGCGCACATACGGCGTCGGCGGCTTGGGATAGTGCCTACGACCACCTCCACCGGTGCCGAGGTCCCGACCACCGCCGCGACCGCGGAAGGCTCCGCCCGCGCCGCCGCCGAGGCCGATCATGCTGTTCGTGGCAGGGCCTTCGAAGGCTGCGCCGAGGGCCGCGAGCCCCTCGGACTCGCCGAAGCTCTCCTCGAACGGGAGGTCGTTGTCCGTCTCGACGAGGTCCGCGATCTCCTCGTCCATGATCACCGGCTCTTCCGTGATGATCTCCTGCTCGTGGATCTCCTCGGTGTCCTCCTCGAACAGCATCTGCTCGTCCAGCATCGTGCGGCGCGGCAGGCGCCGCTTCGAGTCGTAGTGCTCGCGCACGTAGCTGTGGAAGTCCCGGATCCGCTCGGGCAGCAGCAGGTACAGGTCCACGCCGCTCTCGGTCGTGCGCAGATCGTCCGGTGTCCCGAAGCGGCCATCCGGGCCCGCACTGACCAGCGTGACCTCCACGTTGGCATGGTCCATCCAGAGCTTGTACGGCGCACCCCATGCGTCATCCAGGGCGCTCGAGTCGAGTGCGCCGCGGCCCACCAGCCAGGCGAGGGTCTCGCGCACGGAGTCCGACGTCGTGAGATCGAGCAGCGGCATGCCCTCCCATGCGTTGGCGTAGGCGGTCCACACCGCCCGCACCCGCTGGTCGTTTGCGTGGCGCTGCGCCTTGGTGGCCGCCGCCACGAGTGCAGGGGTCCGCAAGGCGTGGATCGGGTAGCGGCGGGGCGTCGCGGCCGCCACGGTCGTGTCGCCGAAGCCGTGGGCGATGCTGGCTGCCGGCAGCGACTGCTGACCGTCGGCCTGCAGCGCAGCCTGGTAAGCCGTCGGCACAGGCTTGGCGGAGAGGACATCGAACACGGTTTCGTGCCCGGAGGTCATGGGCGCCAGGGCGAGCAGGGCCGTGTCCACGCCCCAGTAGCCGAGCACCGCGCTCGTGAGCTCGCCCTCGCTGTCGCGGACCGTCACGTCCACGGCCGCCTCGGCCCCCGGTGCGTACGCATCCTGGGGCGTCTCGGCCTCGACCTGCAGGGCGCGGCCGCGGGTCACGAGCACGGTCGCGCGGCGTGCGACGGGGGCACCATCGGCGGAGCGCGCGTGCAGCCGGAGTACACCGGCCATGCGCGGATCCAGGGGCACGGACACATCCGCGCCCTCCTCGCCGAGTTGCAGCGTGCGCGTGAAGACGAGCGCGTCATCGCGCCAGGCGTCCAGGCAGACCAGGCCGGCGGGGCCGCGCAAGGACACACCCCGCGGCTCCCCCACCCGGGCCGCTCGACGATCGAGGACAAGGGCCAGCGCCTCGGGGCCTTGCGGGATGCACGCAAAGACGTGACTCGACTGCGTGCCCTCGGCGGCCGTCAGCTTCAACGTGAGCTGCTCGGTCGTGGGCACGACCGTGATCGTCGCGCGGCCGGACGCATCGATGCTGATGGCGCGCGGGCCCGCGAAGCTGCCTTCCAGGGTGAGCGCGGTCGGGGCGGAGGCACGCAACTCGATGCGGGTCGGAATGCCGCGCGCGACATCGGACAGGGGGACGGCATCAAGCTCCGGCCCACTCCGCTCCACCGAGACGGGGATGGACACGTTGCCCATGCGCCCGTCCGTGTCCACCACGCGGACACGCAGTACGCCACTCCCCGTGCCAGCACGGCGTGCCGTCACCGTGAAGCGGGCCTGCCCGGACGCCTCCGTGCGCGTGGGCGGCTTCCCGAGCGCGAGCGGGCCCCGCGCCGAGGATTCGATGACGCCGCCGACGAGGGGGGTGCCGTTGACGTAGCGCGCGTGCAGGGTGAGCGGCGCACTGTCTCCCGGCTTCAGGGTCAAGAAGGCCGGCTCGGCCTCCACCGTGAACGTGGGGCGCTCGAAGGCCTTGACCCGGAAGTTGCAGTGGGTCTCGGCCCCCTCGCAGACTGCCTTGACCCGACTCGCACCGACGCGTGCCTCGATCAACTCGAACGTATGACTGGCAATGCCGTGCGCGGACGTGGTCACCGTGCGCTTGGCATCGCCGATGGAGAGGGTCAGTTCGGCGTTCGCGACCGGACGGCCGTCGCCCACCCGGTGGGCCATCGCCCGCACGTGGACCCGATCGTCGGCCTTGTACAGGGGGCGGTCGGTCACGACCGACACACGGACGCCCGAGTCGATCTGCACGGGGAAGCGCATCTCGTCGATCGCAAGCGTGGCAAGGCCAGGTTCCACGTGACTCCCCACGAGCACCGTGGGATGGGCATAGCCGTGGGCATCCGTCACGTAGGGGGCCGAGGCCAGCTCGACGCCCTCGCGCAGGAGGACACACGTGCCCCGTCGAGCGACGACGGGCTGGCCGTCGAGTGTGTTGGACGTCTTGATGCGGCACGCCATGACGCCGCCCGCGTGGATGCGGTTGGACGCCGACACCTCGCGCTCGATCGTGCCGACCAGGCGCTCCAGCGTCCAGACGCGCCGCAGCTCGGTGCCGGCCGTCGTCCATGTGGCCACCACGCGGTGGCGGTACGGGTCGAGGGTGGGATCCGGCGCGTGCAGTGCCACCGCGGCGTCCGTGCTCGACTCGGCCCGGTCGAGTACGACCCGACCGGGGCCCTCCAGCGTCAGGCGCGTCCCGGGCTGCGGACAGCGGATGAGCACGCGCTCACCCTCACGGTGCGCCACGAGCGCGAGCGGGTCGGCGTCGAAGACATGGATCTTCGGCGACGACTCGACCATCTCGCGGATGGCGGCCGTGGCGACCGCGAGTCGGGGCACGGACGCTCCCTGGGCGCGCTGGGTCTTGAGTCGGACGACGCGTCCCCCACCAGCCCGGTCGGCCTTGAGGGCGACGAGCTCCGCCGG
>JARGNS010000443.1 GCA_029213105.1 Planctomycetota bacterium | reverse complement strand
CGGGTCGCGGCGTCGTGCTTGCGTAGCCACTAATTGGCGGAATTTGCCCTGGCTCCGTACGACCACGCGTAGGCCTTGCCTGCGCGGATCCCCACGACGTGCATGCCGTCGCGGGAGAAGGCCACCGCCGGCTGTCCCTTGCCGGGGAGGGCCGCGAGTCGGGGCGCCTTGCCCTTCAGTGCGCGCAGCTGCACGCTGCCATCGTGCATCAGCGCGGCGACGTGTCCGCGCGTCGAGACGTGCGCGCCCAGGACCATGCCCTTCGGGACGGTCACGCTGCCGCTCGGCTTGGGCGGAGCGCGGCCCTTCTCGGAGGTGTGCGCCGTGGGCCAGACCTGGATGCCCGCACCAAACAGGTTCGAGGCGAGGAAGGCCGAGCCGTCCGGCGTGAAGGCCGCGAACCAGCCGTAGGCGCCCGGACCCGAGAACTCATAGCGGACCTTGCCGGTTGCCAGCTCCACGAGCAGGCAGTCGAGGTTTCAGCCGTCGGCCACGCCCAGGACCGCGAGTCCGCTGGCGGCATGCATGCTCGCCAAGACGACCTCGCGCTTGTCGGCCGCCTGGCGCGTCGTCGCCTGCGCGCCGGTCGCGGCGTCGAGCACGGCGAGGGCGCCCTTCTTGGAGACGGTGAAGACCTGCGTGCCATCGGGCGAGAAGGCGAAGGCCACCGCGCGCTTCGCGCGCCAGAGGATCGTGCCGTCCGCGCCGGCCAGCGCGATCAGCTCACGCGCCGTGCTTGCGAGGGCGCGCTTGCCATCGGGGCCCATCGCCAGGCGATCGACCGGCAGCTCGCCGACGTCGCTCTGCCAAGCCAGCCCGCGGCCCACCGCGAAGCGAACGACCCTCTTCTCTCGCGTGCCGAAGAGGAACTCGCCTGGGGCGTGACCCGGGGCCACGGCCACCGGTGCGCCCGGGGTCTTGAGCAGGACGGCCTCCAGCGTGGCCTGGGCGCGAGGCGCCGTCTTGGCAGCCGGTGCCGGCTGCTTGGCCTGCGGGGCGTCATCCGCCACGGCCGTGGCGAGTGGCGCGGCACACAGTCCTCCGATCAGCAAGCGGGTGATCCAGCGCATGGCGACGTCCTCCAGGAGGCGAGTCTAGGCAGGCGTGCGGGGGCGCATCACTTGCGATCCAGGACCGTGACCCCGGTCCAAGGCCCCGAGCCGAGTTCCGCCAGCGTCGCACGCAGCCAGGCCGTGGGGCCGTCGTCGGGACGCAGACGCCCCGCTTCGTCGAGCGCCGTGCGGGCTTCGTCGAGCTTGCCGGCTCGAGCGGCAGCCACGGCGCGTGCGAACGCCTCGACATGCGCCAGGAGCTCGGCGTCGGCCTCGCGGCGCTCCGCCAGCAACTCGCACACTTCGACCGGCTCCTCGCGCCCCACCACGACCAGCGCGCCCAGCGGCTTGAAGAGCATGGCGTCACCCACGGCCTGGGCCGTATCGCCGCCCACGAGCAGGTGCGTGCCGAAGGCCTTGCCCGCGCCCTCGATGCGGCTGGCCAGGTTCACCGTGTCGCCGATGCACGTGTAGTCGAAACGTTGGTCGCTGCCCATGTTGCCGACCACGGCCTCGCCCGAGTTGACGCCGATGCGCACGTCGAAGTCCGCGAGCCCGAGCTCGTCGAGCAGGGGGCGCAGGCGCGGCAGCTCGCGCTGCACGCGCAGCGCCGTGCGGCAGGCACGCAGGGCGTGGTCGGGTTGCTCGACGGGATCGCCATAGAACGCCATGACCGCATCGCCCTCGAACTTGTCGACGACGCCGCCCTCGTCCATCACGGCCGCGCAGTGATCGGTGAGGTAGCGATTGAGCAGGCGCACGACATCCTCGGCAGCGAGGTTCTCGGAGAGACGCGTGAAGCCGGCGACATCGCTGAAGAGGATGGAGACGTGGCGCGTACGACCGCCGAGCGCCAGCAGCGACGGGTCGCGCTGCAGGGCGGCGAGCAAGGCCGGCGACATGTAGCGCCCGAACGCGCCCTCCAGCCAGCGGTTGCGGCGGCCTTCGGTGAGCGAGCGCAGGGCGAACGTGCCACCCCACACGAGCAGGAGCGCCAGCAGGGGCGTGACCAGGTCGATCGACACGCCCGCGCCGAAGCGCGCGTACGCGCCGGCCACGAGCAGGCTGCCCAGGCCCAGCGGGACCAGGTGGGGCAGCCCGCGGCCGCGACCCAGGGCGCCGAGCAAACCCGCCAGCGCGGCCAGGCCCAGCAGCAGGAGGACGTTCGCGCCGCGGCTCGCCCGCACACGGCCGTCGCCGTGCAGCAGGTTGTCGAGGACGGTGGCCTGGAAGGCGGGCCCGTCCATCGTGCCACCCAGGGGACTTGCGACGACGTCCTTGAGGCCGGGCAGGTTGACCCCGAGCACGACGATGCGGCCCTCGAGGGCGGTGCGCGCCGCCCCGGGCAGCTTGCCGGCCGTCTCGCGCTCGATCGCCCAGGCCAGGACCTGGGCCGGGGCGACGCGCGCGTAGCGTCCGGCGCCGTGGTTGACGAGGAAGCGCCCGCCGGGCATCAGCGCCTGCGCGCGCTCCCCGACGTGCACGACCTCGCCCGTGCGCCGCGCGCCGCCCGTGAAGCCCGTGGTCCGGGCCGTGCCCGCGGCGAGTCGCGCGCCGCCCGCGAAGCGGCTGGCGGCGGCCAGCGGCAGGGACATCACCCCGTGCTCGCCCCAGCGACCGACGACCGCGGCGTGGCGGACCACGCCGTCGAGGTCCGGCGGTGCGTTCGTGAAGCCGAGCTGGGCGGCGCCGGCTGCCACGCGTCGTACGGGCAGGCTGGCGCCGGGGCGCGCGAACGCATCAAGCCCGACCGGGAGCGCGTCCGTGCCCAGGCGGGGCAGGGCGGCCGCGCGGCGTGCCTGCACTTCGTACTTCGTGCTCATCGTGAGCTCGAAGCCGAGGACGGCCTCGCCGAACGCCGCGAGCGCCTTGCCGTATACGTCGGCGTCCTTCGCCTCGATCTCACGCTTGCGGCGCGCAGCCGTGGGCAGCTCCGTGCCGGCGGGGACATCGTCGGGACCCGCGCCGCGATCGAGGTGCAGTACATCTACGACGAGCACGGCGGCGCCGGCCTCCTGCAGCACGCGCACCATGTGCGCGTTGGTCTCCAGCGGCCACGGCCAGGGCTGGCCCAGGTCGCGCCGGACATCCTCGACGTCGCTCTCCTCGATCTGCATCAAGACGATGCGGTCATCGGTCTCGCGCTGCGGGGCGAAGTGACGTGTGCGGACGTCCACGAGCCGAAGCTCGAGGGACTCCAGGAGCTCGGCGCCGCGCAGCACGGCGAGCAGCACGGCGACGAGCAGTCCCAGCCCGACGCCCAGCAGCAGGCGACGAGCCTTGCTGAAGAGGGTGAGGGTGGGGATCGAGCGCATGCGGGCGGTTCGGTTCTAGCGGCCCAGGGTCGCGGCGAAGCGCTCCTTGCGTGGCGCGAGCATCTTGGCGGGGGCCTTGAAGGGCAGCTCGGCGAGGA
>JARGNS010000442.1:2926-3466 GCA_029213105.1 Planctomycetota bacterium | reverse complement strand
CCTCGGCCCGCTCGGCGCGAGATTCCGGCGCCGGCGCCGGAGGGGCCTCGACGGCGGCCTGGGACGTCCGCGCCCCGGGCCGGGCCCCGCCGCGGCTGCCGGGCGCGCCTTCGGGAGCCGCCCCAGAGCCCGGCGCGGCCGCAGGCGCCAGGCCCTCAAATGCCGGCCCGGGCCCTTCTGCGAGCAGCCACGGCCCTCCGGCTCCCCGGGCCCACTCGAGCCAGAGGCGCACCTCGGCGTGCAGGTCGGCGGGCAGGGGCTGGGTCTCGACCACAACAGGAGGCTACGGCCGGGGGCCCCCGGAGTTCGCAGGTCCGGGCAGGAGCTTCATTTACGTACATCCCTGGTGACGAAGGAGTGACAGCGCCCGCCTTTACTTCCGGCGCCTAGGGTTCCATCCCGCGGCAGAGCGGCGAGTCGCACGCGTTCAGGGAGGACACGTGCGGGTTCCGGTGCTGCTCTGAACGGACGGGTGGAAACGAAACGGAAGGGACTACGGATGAAGCGCACTGCCTACGTGCTTCTCTTCTTCAGCGTCAT
>JARGNS010000442.1:1165-2916 GCA_029213105.1 Planctomycetota bacterium | reverse complement strand
GCTTGGCTGCCAGGGCCGCCGACGCATCGTGGTGAACACCGCCGATGCGAACGCGACCGCTGATGCCACGACGGATTCGTCCGTCGAGGTCATCGATCAGGCGCCTGCCGAAGAGGTCATCGCGGATTCGACTGCCACGAGCGACGGCGACATGCCGCCCGCCGAAGCAGCGGCAACCGAGGAAGCTGCCCCGGCAGCCGACAGCGGTGCCGATGCGGATGCGATGCTCGCGGAGAAGAGCGAACAAGCGAAAGTCATGAGCGATCGCGCCGAGCACGTCTCGGCTGCCCTCGTCGAGAAGGGCCGCCAGGCCCTGACCGACGGCAACGTCGAAGAGGCTCGCCGCCTGTTCGCCGAGGCGATCGACTACGACCCGAGCAATGACACCGCCAAGAACGAGTGGCGTCGCCTCAGCGACGACCGCGCGAGCTCGGTCGGTGACTACGCCGAGTCGCAGCGCAGCGTGGCCCAGGTCCGCCGCGACAAGGCGGCTGCCGAGGTCCGCAACTACATCGAGCGTGGCCGCACGCTCGAGGCGCGCGACCAGTACGGCGAGGCCGTGAAGGAGTACCGCAAGGCACTCTCGATCATCAGCTGGTACGACGAGACGGCCGACTTCGGCTCGTCCGCCGCCGCCCTGCGCGACATGATCGACAACGCCAACTACAAGTCGGACGTCAGCACGCGCCGCGCTCGTGAAGAGCAGATCGCCATGGCGCAGCGCGAGCGTGAGTCCGAGCTGGCCGGCGAGCGTGAGCGTCGCCTTGGTCGCATCCGGGCCTGGTTCGACGGCGCCCACCGCGCCTTCCACCGCCAGGAGTGGGCGCTTGCGCGTGAGTACGCCAAGCAGATCCAGCGCCACGACCCGCAGAACGGCGATGCCCAGCGCATCATCGACATGAGCTACGACGCGGAGCACCTGAACAACCAGGAGAACAGCCGCCGTCAGTTCGACGACCAGTGGAAGACGATCATGGCCGACATGGAGCGCGCGATCGTGCCCCAGGTCGACACCGTCGTGTTCCCCGACAACTGGCTCGACGAGATCGCCCAGCGCAAGCCGCGCATCGTGGGCGAGGAAGACGTCGAGGACGACTCGGCCAACATCGCGGGCATCTTGTCGATCCTGAGCAAGAAGCGCGTGAAGGGCCTTGACTGGGAAGAGCAGAACCTCGACCAGGTCCTCAGCTACCTCCGCACGATCACGGGCCTGAACTTCTACCTCTCGCCCAAGGCACGCGAGGAGAAGTTCGACGACGTGGCCATCAGCGCCCAGCTCGACGACGTCAGTGTCGAGACGATCCTCTCGAACGTCGTCACGGAGCCCTACGAGCTCAAGTGGGAGCCCCGCGGTGGCGTCATCTGGATCCTCACGGGTGAAGAGGTCAGCGGCAGCATGCGTCTGCGCTACTTCGACGTGAAGGACCTCGCGGTCGCCATCCAGCACTTCGTCGGTCAGCCGATCAACCTCGTGCCCTCGAACTTCACGCCGCCCGAGCCCCCGGAGCTTCCGGAGCCGGCAGCCGTGTTCCCCGCCGAGAACCTCGTGGAGCTCATCCGCGAGACGATCGGTGGCGAGGCCAAGTGGGAAGACCCGGCCACCATCGAGGCCCGCAACAACATCCTCATCGTGCGCAACACCCCCGAGGTGCTTGCGGGCGTGGATGACCTGCTCTCGCAGCTGCGCGCCAACTCCGGCCTGCTCGTCAACCTCGAAGTCCGCTTCATGACCGCCGAGGACAACTTCCTCC
>JARGNS010000442.1:0-1109 GCA_029213105.1 Planctomycetota bacterium | reverse complement strand
TCGGCGACAACGCCGCGGGTATCGGTGCGCCGGGCCTCGGTGCCAACCAGCAGCAGGATGACGTGTTCGCCGGCGCCCCGGCCAACCCGTCGGGCGTGCCGTTCGGCACCAACGCCGAGCCGAGCTCGGTCGGTACCGCGCGTGACACGGGTATCTTCTACAACGATGGCCAGGACGGCGCCTACATGGCGCGCGTCGAGAACCTCTTCGACGAGGCCGTCCGCGGCTTCGGCGATCCCGAGGTCCTCACCCGCTCGGGTGGTCTCTCGTTCCAGCACACGTTCCTCGACGACACCCAACTGGAGGTCATCCTCCGCGCCGTCGAGAAGAGCGAGCGCATCCAGGAGATCACCGCCCCGCGCATCACGGTCTACAACACCCAGCGCGCGAACATCTCGATGCTGAACCAGGTCAGCTACGTGCAGGACTACGAAGTCGAGATCGCCCAGGCCTCGAACATCGCGAACCCGGTCATCCAGACCATCCAGGACGGCATCGTCTTGGACGTCCGCCCGGTCGTCTCTGCCGACCGTCGCTTCGTCCAGCTCGAGCTCCGCCCGACCGTCGCGGTGCTCCAGCGCCCGATCCCGACCTTCGCCACGTCGCTCTCGGCCGGCCCGGTCGGCGCCACCGCACCGGTCATCATCCAGCTCCCCGAGCTGGAGGTCAGCCGCGTCCGCACGACGGTCAGCATGCCCGACGAGGGCACGCTGCTCCTCGGTGGCCTGAAGTTCTACGTCAAGGACAACCGCGAGAGCGGGATGCCGTTCTTCAACAACATCCCGATCCTCTCGTTCCTGCTGACGCGCAAGGGCACCTACGTCAACCGTCGCAACCTCCTGATCCTCATCACGGCGCGCATCGTGCCGCTCGAGGAGCTCGAGCCCCGCGACGACATGGACGTCCCGGCCCTGCCCGACACGGAGTGGATCCCGGTCAGCGAAGGCGAGATCGAGGACCCGTCCTCGTGCGCCCCGCCCCCCTGCGGCTGCCCGCAGGGTCCGGCGCCCGTCGCTGCGGGCAACCGTGGCCCCTCGGGGCCTGGTTACTAAGAAGGACCTGGTTACGAACGACCAGCCAGCCTCCAAGGCAACGAATCGAAGGCCGCG
>JARGNS010000441.1 GCA_029213105.1 Planctomycetota bacterium | reverse complement strand
CCGCAGGCGCTCTTGGCGGAACCGCTCGTGCCGGCATCGCCGGTCGGCGCGGCCGCGCCGTCGGTCTTGGCCTTGTCGCAGCCGTCGCAGTCGCTGCAGGACTTCTGGGCGGCCATCGCCTTGAAGAAGCCGATCGTGCGATCGGCGTTCCAGCCGTCCTTCGTCATCGCCGTACGGAGGTCGGCGAGGGGGCCGTCCTTGGCGGCGAACCACGTGCGCCAGGCCTTCTCACCCGCCGGGGTGGAGGGGCAGCCGCACTCGGCGTCGGGCGCGACATGACCGGCGACCCACTTCATCATCGAGTGGATCGGCGACTTGGTCGCGGTGACCGGGGTCTCGGGCGTCACCGGCATCTTCGCCGACTTGGCGGCCGGAGCCTCATCGCCCGCGTAGGCGAGGCCGGTGGTCATCAGGCCGACGACGGCCAGCAAGGTGAGGGAAGCGAGGAAGGCGCGCATCGGCGAATCTCCGAGGGAGGATTTTCAGAAGCGCGAATGGTACCAACGGGGACGCCCCGGAGGCGCCAAGGCTCCGGGACCATGGACTTCAGCCGGACGGGGCCCAGACAATGGCCTCTGGAGGATTGCATCCGATGAACGACCCGGACCCTCGCATCGACGCCTACATCGCGGGGGCGGCCCCGTTCGCCCGCCCGATCCTCACGAAGCTGCGGCGCGCGTTCCACCGTGGCTGCCCCGACGTCGTCGAGACGATCAAGTGGGGCAGCCCCGCCTTCGAGGATGGGGGCCTGCTCGGCGGCATGGCGGCCTTCAAGGGCCACGTGGCGTTCAGCCTCTGGCACGGCATGCACATCGAGGATCCCGAGGGACTCTTCGAGGCGGTCGGCAACCGCGGCATGGCCTGGATCAAGATCGCCAGCACCAAGGAGCTGCCGCCCCAGGCCGTGCTGCGTGAGTACATCGGGCGCGCCGTCCAGTACGGACGCGACGTCCGTGCGCGTCCGCGAGCGGCTGCGCCGAAGCAAGGCCCCACGGCACGACGCCGCGCGCCCCCCACCCCGCCCGCCCTGGCCGCGGCCCTCGCCAAGGACGACGCGGCCCGCGCAACGTTCGAGTCGTTCCCGCCGAGTGCCCAGCGCGACTACATCGAGTGGATCACGGAGGCCAAGCGCGAGGCCACCCGCGCCAAGCGCCTGGCCACGACCTTGGCGTGGCTGGCCGAGGGCAAGCGTCGCAACTGGAAGTACGAGCGTCGCTAGGCGCTGCGCGAGAACGGCAGCGGCCCAGGGCGCGCGGACCCGGTGGATCCAGGCGCGTCAGGCGGCCTCGCGACGCGAGGCCCGACGAGGAACGCGGGAAGACGCAAACGCCCCCCCCGTGGCCCTACGTCCCAGGCGGGGACTTCGCCGCCTCGCACGCGTGGACGGCGTCCAGGAAGGCCTGGACCGCCGCGTCCTTCGCCGCGTGATCGGGAGCGGCCTTGATGGCGTCCATGTGCACCATCACATCGATGCTCTCGGCGCACGGGGTGCACAGGCGTACCGTCGTGGGCTGCGTTCCCTGGAAAACGGAACGCTCGAACCCGACCGGGCCATGACAAGCAGTACAGCGCATGAGGGCTCCTTTCTTGGATGCGGCCTCATGGGCGCATCCTACGCGATGGCCGACCTCCTGTCTCCCCCGACTGCCGGGAACGGGGTGCGCGAGATCCCGCACCCCCGTTGAGACTGCATGCGTCTGCGGGGACACTGGCGGCATGACGACGACCGCCTGCCTCTTCGCCCTGCTCCTGCTCCTCCCCTTCTGCGCGGGTACCGCGTGGGCGGGGGACGGAGACGAAACCGCGCCGCGTCCCGGGGAGGACCTACGCGCCGCCCAGGTCACGAAGTTCGCCCGCGTGGCGCTCGCCGGCATCACGCGCGAGTACCCCAACAAGCCGGGCAACGTGATGGCCTCCGCCGCAGACGTTCGCAGCCCACGAGCGATGCACCCCGCGTTCTATGGCTGCTTCGACTGGCACTCGGCCGTCCATGGCCACTGGACGCTCGTGCGCCTCCTGCGCCTGCACCCCACGTGGACCGAGGCGCGCGCCGAGGTCGTCAAGGCCGTCGGCGCCAACCTCACGGCGAAGAACCTCGCCGCCGAGGCGGCGTACTTCGACGGCAAGTACAACGCCAGCTTCGAGCGCACGTACGGCTGGGCCTGGCTCCTGCGCCTCGCCCAGGAGTTGCGTGCGTGGGACGACGACCTGGGGCGGGCGTGGGCAAGGAACCTGCGCCCCCTCGAGACGCGCATCGTCGCGCTGGCCAAGGCCTACCTGCCCAAGCTGCGCATCCCGATCCGCTCGGGGCAGCACACGGACACGGCGTTCGGGCTCGCGTTCTTCCTCGACTACGCGCGCGCCGTCAAGGACACGGAGCTCGAGGCCCTGTGCCTCGAGCGGGCCAAGCACTACTACACCCGCGACACGGACTACCCCACGCGCTACGAGCCGTCGGGCCATGACTTCTTCTCGGCGGGCCTCAATGCCGCCGATCTCATGCGACGCGTCCTGGCGCCGGAGGCCTTCGCAACCTGGATCGAGGCCTACCTCCCCACCCTGGCCACGGGCGCACTCGGACCCTGGACGGAACCGGCCTCGGTCGAGGACGTCACCGACGGGCACCTCGTGCACCTCGCAGGGCTCAACCTCACGCGCGCCTGGACGATGCGGGGCATCGCAGCCGCCCTGCCGGCGAAGCACGCCGGGCGTGCGCACCTCGAACGGCTGGCCCAGGCCCACACCGAAGGCGGCTTGGGCTACGTCTTCAGCGGCGACTACGCCGGAGAGCACTGGCTCGGCTCGTTCGCCGTGTTCCTGCTCACGGACGCAGGACTGGCCCCCGCACGCTGATCAACATTCGGGCAGGTTCACGGCCACGGCGAGGCCGCCCTCGCCCGTTTCCTTGTACTCGCGGCGCATGTCGTCGCCGGTCCGCTTCATCACCTGGATCACGCGATCGAAGCTGATGAGGTGTCCCCCGCCCGCGCCGAGCGCCAGCTGCGCCGCGCTCCAGGCCTTGGCGACCCCCATCGCATTGCGCTCGATGCAGGGCGCTTGGACGAGGCCCTTGAGTGGATCGCACGTGAGCCCGAGGTTGTGTTCCATGGCGATCTCGGCGGCGTACTCCACGTCGTCGGCATCCCCGCCGAGGATCTCGCAGAGGGCTGCGGCCGCCATGGCCGTGGCGCTCCCGACCTCGCCCTGACAGCCGACTTCCGCACCCGAGAGGCTCGCATGGTGCTTGATGACGGCGCCGAACGCGCCCGCCGTCGCCAGCGCACGGTGGATGGCGGGTCCGTCGAGCGCCAGCCGCTCGGCGGCTTCGACGAGCACGCCGGGCAGGATGCCCGCGGCGCCATTCGTCGGGGCGGTGACCACCCGCCCCCCGGCGGCGTTCTCCTCGCTCACGGCAAAGGCATAGGCCTGCGCGCGCGCGCTGTGCTCGTAGCCCCCATCGAACGCGCCGGCCTCGA
>JARGNS010000440.1:2025-3482 GCA_029213105.1 Planctomycetota bacterium | reverse complement strand
CAGGGCGGCCAGGGCGAGCAGCAGGAACCCAAGCAGGAGCGCGCGGCTGGACATGCCGCGAGCCTAGCAGCGGAGGTACGGCCCGTCGTCGTCCGGGTTGGCGGTCACGCCGTGCGCGGCTATCCGCCGCCCAGGTCGAACTGGAAGCGGTAGGCGCGCAGCGGCTCCTGCCCGCAGACATCGATCAGGCGCTTGAGCGTGTCCGGCAGGACGGCCCCGGGGCCCCGGACGGTCAGCTCCAGTCCCGAACGGCCGTCGGCCTCCCGCAGCGTGGCGCCCCCGCGCGCGTCATGCTCGCGGAGCAGCGCCGCACGCAGGCCCGCCCCCGCCGCCGCGCGCGTCGCGTCGTCGGCATGCTGGAGGGCGTAGGTGGTGCCGTCGTAGCGCACCGAGCCATCGGCGCCCACGTCCAGGATCACGCGGTCGTCGGCTTCGGCGTCGGCCTGGATGGGCGTGGGGGCACGCCCGCCGGGTTTCGGCATCATGTCGTCGAGGCGCTTCTGCACCTTCTCGTGCCGGTCATGCAGGTCCAGGGACTCCTGCACGACGCCATCCCGGCGGCCGACCTCGTAGATCACGAGGACGACCCCGAGCACGGCGAAGGCGATGAGCAGCAGCAGTTGGTTGCGACGCATGGACGCAGCCTACCAGCGCGGCGCCGGGCCGCGCGCCTAGCGGCGCGCGGCGCTGTCGGCCTTGTTCAGCGGGTTGGCCGTGCCCTCGAAGCGCACGTCCATCAGGCCGACGTCGATGAAGGTGTTGAGCAGCGAGACCACGTCGCCGTGGGGCACCGCGCCGCCGTGGGGGGGCGGGGCCACGATCTCGCCCTTGACCGCGTCGGGCATGCCGCCGTAGGTGGCGATGCGCGTGCGCAGGCTCTCGGTGATCGTGGCGAGGACCGCGTCGTACTGCTTCACGCGGTCGGCGGACTCGAGCCGGCGTCCCTTCCAGCCCGCGGGCAGGCGGAACTGGGCTGCGTTGTCCAGCTTGATGAGCGTGTAGGCGTTCGTGGGGCTCGCGAGCTCGCGGCGGAAGACCTTGAACTTGATCTTCTGCTCGTCGACGGGCGTCTCGGGAATCGACTGCAGCCCGCGATCGTCGGGCAGCATCGACTCGATGCGGCGATCGATCGTCTTGAACTTGAGGCTGAGCAGGAAGAAGATGATCAACTGGAAGACGATGTCGATCATCGGAGTCATGTTGAGCTCAGTTTCCTGAGGCTCTTCGATGCGGAGATCCATCCTGGATCCTGTTCCGGGTCGGTCGGTGTGACGCGGCTCCCCCGTGGACGGTGGGGGAGTGGAACGGGTCGGACGAGATGCGATCGGTCCCGGAGGACAAGCGGTCCCGGCCTGAAGGACAGTCAGGCGGGCGCCGTGGAACGGGGTCGGCGCGAGAGTGGTCTGAGAGCTGGTCTGATCGGAAAGCGGAAACAAGTCCCGGGGGGGGGGGGGCCG
>JARGNS010000440.1:0-1907 GCA_029213105.1 Planctomycetota bacterium | reverse complement strand
GAGGTTGAGGTACACGTTGAGCAGCTGGATCACGTCGCCGTGGGGCACGGCGCCACCCTTCGGGGGCGGCGCGACGATCTCGCCCTTGACCTCTTCCGGTGCGCCGCCGTGCGCCTTCATCTTCTTCTCAACGACGGACTTCACCGCGGCCATGATCGCGTCGTAACGCTTCACGTTGTCGGCCGTGTCCTTGTTGCGGCCCTTCCAGCCCTTGGGGAGGCTGAAGGTCTGCTTGTCGTTGTCGATCTTGATGAGGGTGTAGGCCTTCTCGGTGTCTGCCATGTCGCGGCGGAACACCTTGATCTTCACCTTGAGGAAGTCCTCGGGGAACGTCGGGGTCGCGGCCAGGCCGCGATCCTTCGGCAGCATCGACTCGATGCGACGGTCGATCGTCTTGAACTTGAGGCTGAGCAGGAAGAAGATGATGAGCTGGAACACGATGTCGATCATCGGCGTCATGTTCATTTCGGTTTCTTCGGGCTCTTCGAGGACAACAGCCATGGGTTTGCTCCTCTACTCGTCGTCAGTCGGCGGCTTCTTCACCGCGAACTGGAGCTTGTAGATCTTGATGTCAGGGTGCGCGCACGCCTGCATGACCCACTGCACGTACTTCCACTTGGTGCCCCAGTCCGCGTGAATCATCACGGGGACCTTCGAGGCACCATCCTTCTCGCGCATGATCACGCCGCCACCCGCTTCGTGGATCTGACGCAGCGCGGTGCGCAGCGCAACGATGTTGTCGTCCTGGACGCCCGGGTCCTCGGAGGCCAGGTCGAACTCGTTGTCCTTGAAGTAGATCTTGCCGTCACGCGTGATGTTGATGACGAACCGCTTGATTTCAGCGGTCTCGTCCGTCTTGTCCTCGATCCCCTCCGTCGCGTAGGGGAGCTCTACAGGGAAGAACTCCTTCGACGACAGATCGATGGTGAGCATGAAGAACACGACCAAGAGGAAGGTCATGTCAATCATGGGGGTCATGTTCATCTTGGCATCTTCCGCTTCCGGAATGATGTCTCTGGCAGCCATAAGCCTGACCTCCTACGTGTCGTGGGTCGGACGTCTAGGGGTTTGGACTAGCGGCTCCGGAAGCGCTCGGTCATCTCTTCAAGCACCTCGGCGAAGTGGATGGAGATGCGGGTCGCCTTGTTCCGGAAGTACTGGTAGGCCGTCACGGCGGGGATCGCCACGAGCAGACCGAGGAACGTCGTGACGAGCGCGGCCGAGATACCACCGGCGAGGTGGGCCGGCGTGACCTTGGCACCCATCTCGACGATCGTGTTGAAGGCCGTGATCATACCGGACACCGTCCCGAACAGACCGAGCATCGGTGCGACGTTGGAGAGGAACAGCATCCAGCTGACGGTCTGCTGGAGCTTGACGGCCTCGATGCCGGCGGCGGCCTCCATGGCCTCCTTGACCTGCGGGTAGCCCTCGTTGAGGCGGGGCAGGCCCGCTGCGAGCGAGCGCGTCACGAAGTTCGGCTCGCTTTCGCAGAGCTCGAGGGCTTCCTGATACTCGTCCTCTTCGAGGAGGGCTTCGACCTCGTCGATGAGCTCCGGCGGGCAGATCTTCTCAGCGCGGATGTTGACCGCGAACTGGATGATGAGCGCCAGCGTGACGATCGAGAGCAGGATGATGACGTAACCGATGGCTCCGCCGTCTTGCAGGAGAGCGCCAACGAAGCTCTTGTCACCGTCGCCCTCCTGGGCGAAGGCGGTCGGAGCGAAGGCGATCGTCACAAAGACGAGGGCGACGAGAACGAAAACGGTGATCTTGGACATGACTCTGTCGGTCTCCGGAACCTGGACCCAACCGGGCCGGACGGGGCTTTCGGTAACAGCGCGGTAGGGTAACTCCGCGCCAGTTTTTCTGCTACTTCCTGCGGGTCGCTCCGGCCTGCGAGGCCC
>JARGNS010000439.1 GCA_029213105.1 Planctomycetota bacterium | reverse complement strand
CGGATCGATGGCGGCAAGGCGCGCACCGAGGGCGAGCCGCGCCGGGCGCTGCCAGCTGCCGTCCGCCTCGCGCACGAGCCGCCCCAAGACGCTGCCGGCCTGGTCCCCATCGGCGACGAACAGGATCGCACGCCGCATGTCGGCCGGGCCGAGTCGATCGGCCAGCAGGACCAACGCGGCGAGTCCGGTCGCCTCCGCCGTCGTGGCATCCTCGGGATCCACGACAACGGCCTCGGCACCCTCGCGCAACGCGCGGCGGCGCAAGGCCGTCAGACGCGCCTCGAGATCCCCCGCCGCGACGGTGGCTGCCATGCGGACGAACCACGGGGGCACCGGCCCATGGCGGCGCCCGGCATCCTGGAACGCAGCCTCCGCCAAGGCGCGCAGCAGCACGCGGTCGGCGTCGTGCACCCGCGCGAGCAACGGCTCGATGTTCACGTGGACGACCGAGCGACGCCGCCCCGTCAGGATCTCCGCGCGCAACTCGTGCGTCCGGGTCTCATCCCCGAACGGACGCAGGACCACGCGCGGCACGCCCGAGGCGGCGAACTCGAGGCCGGTGATCACGCCCAGCCGCTCCAGGGCGCGCTCGACGCGACCCGGCCACCCACGCGCGAACGCGGGCCAGCGCCGGTCCGTGGCGTAGACGCCCGGCTCGACGCCTTCCATGCGCGGCAACGGCTCGGCGCCGACGAGGGGTTCCTCGGGGTCGCCCCACGGGTCGTCCTCTGCGGGCGCTCCGCCCGGCGCCGGCTCGGCTCCCCCGGCGCCGTCGCCCGCGAGGCGCTTCGCGGCGTCCGCACCGCCGTCCAGGTCGAGCCCCTCGGTCGGGTCGGCGCGCCCTCCTGCCAGCGGCAGGTCGACCTGGCACCCGACGCCGAGGGCGAGCAGGAGAGCCATGGGCAGCAGGCGGAGGGCGAGACGTCCGTACACGGCGACCATCGTCGCCGCAGGCGTTCATCGCGGCGTCATCGCGCCACCCAGCTGTCGGCCGGCTTCCTCGGGATCTTCCGCATCACGCAGGGCCCGGATCACGGCCACGCCGGCAGCCCCGGCTTCACGGGCTTCGGCCGCGTTCTCGGTCTCGATGCCGCCGAGGGCCACGACGGGCAGGTCCACGGCCTCGGTGAGGCGCTTGAAGAGGGCCGTGCCGAGAGGGCCGCCCTTGGCCGGCACGCCGAAGAGCGGCGAGAGCACGGCGAAGTCGGCGCTGGCCCGCTCCGCGCTGCGCAGCTCGGCCTCGGAGTGGCAGCTGACACCGATCCAGCCGGGGAACCACGAACGGACCTTGCGGGCCGGAGGCGAACGGAAGCCCAACTGCACCCCATCCGCGCCCACCGCCAGCGCCACGTCCGCACGATCCCCGATCAGCACGGAGGCGCCCCGCTCGTGGGTCCGCCAGACGAGATCCCGCGCGGCGCGGTACAGCTCGGCCCCGGTCGCACCGGGCGCGCGCAGCCAAAGGCAGGTCGCGCCGGCCGCCAAGACGCTGTCGAGGCGATACCACTCGCGCGCGCCCTCGCGATCCACGATGTAGATCAGACGCAGGGCCTCGGCGAGCGGACGTTCCCCGCCCGCCGCCGTCTCACCGTTTGTCGTCGAATCCGTGGTCATCGCGCTATGCGTCCTCGAACAGGACGGCCTCCAGGCCTCGAAGTACCCCGACGCGGCCAGGGATCGCACGGACCCCGGCCACGACGCCCGCAAGATAGCAGTCTCGCGACAGGGCGTGGTGTTCCAGGGTGAGTGTCTCGGCCTCGGCGGCGAAGATGACCTCCTGCATGGCCTGGATGCCGGGCAGGCGACGGCTGTGCACGCGGACCCCCTCCACATCCTGGCCCCGCGCGGTTTCCTCACCGGCCGGCCCCGATTGGGCCCCGGCAGCGCCCAGGCGTTCGGCCGTCCGCTGGGCCGTGCCCGAAGGCGCATCGAGCTTGCCCTCATGGTGCGTCTCGGTGATCTCCGCCCGCGGGAACCACCGCGCGGCCTCCTCGGCGAAGCGCTGCAACAGGATCATGCCCAGCGAGAAGTTCGGGGCGATGAGCAGGCCTCGACCGGCGTTGCGGGCCTCCAGGTCCAGGGCGTCGAGGTCGGCCGCGGAGAATCCCGTCGTGCCGATCACCCCCTGGGCGCCGGCCTCGAGGATGAGGCGCGCATTCGGCATGGCGGCTTCGGGACTCGTGAAATCGATGACGACATCGACATCGCCCGCCGCAAGCGCCGCCGCCACGTCATCGTCACGGTCGAGCGCGGCGACGAGTTCCAGTCCTTCCGTGGCCCGCAGCCCGGGGAGCAGGGCGCGGCCCATGCGCCCCTGGGAGCCCACGAAGATGACACGGATGGCGCTCATGCTTCGTCCTCCGCGGCGAACCGGCGAACGGCATCGGCCTGCCCCCCGGTCTCGATCGAACCCGGACGCTCGCGCCGGATCGTCTCGATGGCGTCCTGCGCGCTCAATCCTTGGCGCGTGAGCCATGCGGCCAGCACCGTGCCGGTACGACCGATGCCCGCCATGCAGTGCACCGCCACCGCGCGGCCGGCGGCGACCTGCT
The DNA here is from genome assembly GCA_029213105.1 of Planctomycetota bacterium. Taxonomy (GTDB): domain Bacteria; phylum Planctomycetota; class PLA2; order PLA2; family JAEUHO01; genus JAHEIK01. The sequence continues at coordinate 961 of JARGNS010000439.1, read as the reverse complement.
CGTCGATCCAGGCGACGCACTGCTCGAGTTGGGCCAGATCAGGCGTGCCGAAGTCCACGAGGGGCACATGCAGGCACGTGAAACCCTCGTCGCGGGGATCGTCCTCGAGGGGGCGCTCGGTGAGCGTCAGCACGGCGCCGACCCCGGCGGTGCGCAGTGCACCCCAGGGCGCGCCGAACGGGTAGCCCATCCCGGCCACTTGTCCGTCCCGGATCCAGCTGAAGTTGGCGAGCATCGTCTCTCCTTGCCCCTGACCGCGCTAGATCCTACGCGGGGGGAGCCAGACCGCATCCGTTGCGGTTCGAGGGCCCCCTCCGTAGCTTGGGTTCGTGGATTCCGCCAAGCTCCTCACCCTTGCCTCGATGCTGATCGTGATCCTCGGCGCCATGGTGCCCGCCCTCTCGCTGGATGTGGTGGCCATCGTAGCCGTCGGCCTGCTCGTCATGGGCGGCGTCCTCGACCCCGCCGAGGCCGTCGAGGGCTTCGGCAGCACGACCCTCGTGGTGGTGGCCGCCATGTTCGTGCTCGCCGAGGCCCTGCAACGCACCGGAGCCGCCCAGGGCATCGGCCGGCTCGTGGAGCGCGCCTCGGCCCGGGGCGAGCGCTACTTGATGCTCTGCCTCCTCCCGGTCGTGATGCTGCTCTCGGGCGTCATGAACAACACGGGGGTGGTGGTTCTCCTGCTGCCCCTGCTCGTCGGCGCCTGCCAGGAGATCAAGGTCAGCCCGAGCCGCGTCCTCCTGCCCCTGAGCTACGCCTCCATCGTGGGCGGCACCCTCACCCTCGTCGGCACGACGACAACCCTCCTGGTGGACGGCATCGTGCGGCAGCGGCTCGGTTCCGAGGCGGCCATCGGGTTCTTCGAGATCCTCCCGATCGGGATCGTCTTCTGCCTCCTCGCGCTCGTGTACCTGGTGCTCTTCGGACCCAAGCTGCTGCCCAACCGCACGGGTCTCGTGAC
>JARGNS010000438.1:2039-3537 GCA_029213105.1 Planctomycetota bacterium | reverse complement strand
GTGCGACTCAACTCGTGGGACGTCTTCACGAGCCCGCTCGCGTCGGTCGAGCGGACCCTCGAGGCCCTCGGCACCCCGGGCGGCGGCCCGACGGCCATGGCCTTCACGATCGCGTTCGGCGCCCTGCTACTGGGCGCCTACGTGTTCCCGCGTCTCACTTCCGTGCGCGGAAGCTGAAGGGGATCGCGTGCGGCTTGCCGTCCTGCGTCCCTGAGAGCCGGCCGGACAGCGCGTCGCCGCTGCGCTTGTACTCCATGCGCTTCGGCCAGGCCCGCGTCGGATGTTCGAAGATGGCGTGCTCGCCCTGCAGGCTCTTCAGCGGCCACGCCACGGGCCCCTTGGCCTCGCTCGGCCAGGGCACGAGGCCGCGATGGAAGTGGCGCACGTGCAGGACGAGCCCCTCGGCGCCCTGCTCGATCGACATCATCTCGTACATGCGCGTGCGCCCCTGGATCGTCCAGTGGGCGACCCCTGCCATGGCGTCGCCCTGGGCGGGCAGCCACGTCTCCGCGAAGACCGACGGGCCTTCGGCCTCGGTCCAGCTGCCCACCAGGAAGGCCAGGTCCGCCAGCGTCGTCTTGGCCTGCGCCTTCTTCGGCCCCGCCTGCGGGGCGTCCTCCGCCGCGGCAGGATGCAGCACGAATGCGCTCACGAGAACAGCCAGCAGGATCAGGGGCAGCAGGATGCGCATGGGATCTCCTCGTCCCCAGGGAACGCGGGCGGGCCGCCCTTCGCCAGCCCCGGGTCGGATCTGTCGCGATCCTGAAGCCCGGAAGCCAGGGCGCTGGTCCCGGCGCACCCGGCTGGCCCCCACCGGGTTCAGGATGGGACGAAGGAGGCCCACCGTGCGACGCACCACCCCGCTGATCTACCTGAGTGCCGCGCTGACCGCGCTCCTGCTGCTGCCCTCGGCGCGGGCCGACGAGAGCTCTTCGAGATCGTCGCGGCCCAACATCGTGCTGATGATGAGCGACGACCAGGGCTGGAACGGCACCTCGGTCGCCATGCATCCCACGCAGTCGTTCTCCAAGACCGACACGATCCGCACGCCGCACCTCGAGACGCTGGCGAGCCAGGGCATGCGCTTCAGCCAGGCCTACGCGCCGGCCCCCGTCTGCGCGCCCACGCGCATCGCGCTGCAGACCGGGCGCAGTGCCGCGGCCGTGCACTGGACCAAGGCGGGCCACAGCCTGCCGGCGAGCGCCGGCTACAAGCTCGTGGGGCCCGATCTCAAGCGCTCGCTCGCCACGGACGAGACCACGATCGGCGAGACGCTGAAGAAGGCGGGCTACACGACGGCCCACTTCGGCAAATGGCACCTCCAGGGCGGCGGCCCGAAGGCCCACGGGTACGACGTGAGCGACGGCAACCTCGGCAACGAGCACGCGGCGAAGTTCACAGACCCGAACCCCGTTGACATCTTCGGCATGGCCGAGCGCGCACGGGCGTTCATGGCCAAGGCGAAGGAAGCCAAGAAGCCCTTCTACGTACAGCTCTC
>JARGNS010000438.1:0-2010 GCA_029213105.1 Planctomycetota bacterium | reverse complement strand
TGGCACGCCCTGCACGCGCCCGATGGCGCGCTCGAGGCCACGAAGAAGGAAGTCGCCGAGCGCCTCGGCGGATCCCCCACCGAGCGCCGCGTGACACGCACGGCGCTCGCCCAGGATCTCGACACCGGCGTCGGCCGCGTGCTCGAGGCTCTCGACGAGCTCGGCCTGGCGAAGTCGACGTACGTGATCTACACGTCGGACAACGGCGCCGGCGGCGGCAGCCGCGCGCGGGGTGCACGCCGTCGCCGGGGCGGTCGTCAGCGCGAGAGCGGGCTGGGCGGCGGCAAGGGCTCACTCGGGGAAGGCGGCATCCGCGTGCCGTTCATCATCCGCGGCCCGGGCATCGCCGCCGGCTCGTGGCATCACACCCCCAGCACGGGCCTCGACTTCCATCCGACCTTCGCGCATTGGGCCGGCGCCCGCGACCTTCCCAAGACGATCGAAGGTGGCAACTTCGCGCCGCTGCTCACGGGTGCGAAGGACGCCCAGGTCGAGCGCGCGCGTCCGGGACTCACGTTCCACTTCCCGCACTACCAGAACGACGCGACGCCGCAGTCGGCCATCCGGCTGGGCGCGCTCAAGCTCGTGCGCACCTACGAGGACGGCAAGGAGGTTCTCTACGACCTCGACGCCGACCCCCAGGAGACGACCGACCTTGCCAGCAAGCGCCCCGACGACGCGAAGGCGCTCGCGACGAGGCTGGACGACTGGCTGCAGGCCGTGCAAGCGCAGCTGCCGACGAAGAACGCGCACTACGACCCCGACAACCCGCCCGAGGCACCCAGGCGCGGGGGGCGCGGCAGCAAGGGTGGCCGCAAGGGTCGACGCCATGACCGCTAGGCACGTGCCCTACCTCCTCTCCAGAGACGCCGGGGTACCGGGCCAGGGCAAGGGTCAACCGCGCCCTGACAGGGCCGCCGCGGCCCCGACCGGCCTCTCCCCGATCGGCGGATCCCTGCCGCGGCTCCGCACGCGCCAGCACCCAAGGCATGGCTGACTCCGCGTCTGCCCCGGCAGGCGACGGCTCGAATCGCCAAGTGGCACACCCAGCGGAGGCGGGTCACGCGGAGCAGCGGTAGGATCAAGCCCGAGCGCAACAAGGAGAAGCCGGTGTCTCAAGAGCCCACGTCCTGGCAACTCATCGCCGGCGCGGCCGGCGACCTCGAGGGTGCGCGCGACCTTTTCGCCCAGCGCTACGAACCCGTACTCCGCGCCTACTTCGGTGCCCGCTGGCGCGGCAACCCGCGCCGGATCCCCGATCTCGAAGACGCCGTCCAGGAGGTCTTCCTCGAGTGTCTGAAGTCAGGTGGCGTGCTGCAGCGGGCCGATCCCGAGCGCCGGGGGGGATTCCGCGCCTTTCTCTATGGCGTGGCCAAGCGCGTGGCACTGCGCTACGAGACCGGCCACGGTCGCCGGCGCGAGGGGCGCATCGCCACCGTCGTGGGCGACCGTGACATGACCGCAGCCGATCTCCGGCTCTCACGCGTCTTCGATCGCTCCCACGCCGCGTGAACACCATCGCCGGCTGGCCGCGGCCCAGGGAGACGAGGCGCTGCGCCGGGTCGAGCTTCTTCGCCTGCGCTTCGACGAGGACATGCCGATCCGGGACATCGCCACAGCGTGGTCGGTGGAGGCGGCCCAGGTCCATCGCGCCTACGCCCGCGCCCGCAAGGAGTTCCGCGGCGCACTCCTGGAGGTCCTCGCCACGGAGGGTGGCGCCACGGAATCGGCCCTGGAGTCCAAGGCTGACGAGTTGCTGCTGCTTTTGGGTGGGTAGCTCACGACGGCGCAAGCCGTTTGCCCGCAAAGACTTACAGCCACGCGGCAGGCTTCGAGAGGAAGAAACGGAGAATCTGCGCGCGAAACAGGAGGAGGTCCGGAACCAGGGGGCAACGCAACCCGCTCCAAAGGAGTTTCCGATGACCAACCGCAGCATCCTCTTCCGCAACTTCCTCTTCCGCACCCTTGGTGCCGTCGCCGTCACGGCCAGCCTCGCCCTCACCGGCTGCG
>JARGNS010000437.1 GCA_029213105.1 Planctomycetota bacterium | reverse complement strand
CTTGAACTCGGGGTGGAACTGGACGGCCACGAAGTACGGGTGGTCGTGCAGCTCGACGATCTCGACGAGATCGCGCTCCGGGTTCGTCCCGCCGATTACCAGGCCGTTCGCGACCAACTCGTCCCGGAACTGGTTGTTGAACTCGAAGCGGTGGCGGTGGCGCTCGGACACCATCTCGTCGCCGTAGGCCTTGCGCGACATCGTGTCCGCGCGCAGCGCACAGCGGTACGCACCCAGGCGCATCGTGCCGCCCTTCTCGAGGCCGGCCTGATCGGGCATCAGATCGATGACGGGGTGGGACGTCTCCGGCTCGAACTCCGTGGAGTTCGCCCCGTCCCAGCCCAGGACGTTGCGGGCGTACTCGATCACCGCGCACTGCATGCCGAGGCAGAGCCCCAGGAAGGGCACCTTGTGCTCGCGCGCCCAGCGCACGGCCTCGATCTTGCCCTCGATGCCGCGCTTGCCGAAGCCGCCCGGCACGACGACCCCGTGGACGCCCCCGAGGAGCTCATCGACCGTCTCGGCGTTGAGCTTCTCGGAGCTCACGCGCCGGATGCGCACCTTGGCCTCGGCATCGAAGCCACCGTGGTAGAGCGCCTCGTTGACGCTCTTGTAGGCATCGCCGAGTTCGACGTACTTGCCGACCAGGGCGATCTCGACCTGGGCCTTCGGGTTGCGGATGCGCTCCAGCAGCGCGTGGTACTTCTCGAGCTTGAGGTCCGTGACCTCCATGGAGAGACGCTGGAGGATGACGCGGTCCAGGCCCTGCTCGATGAGCATCTGCGGCAGCTCGTAGATGCTGACCGGAACGTCCTGCTCCTCGATGACGTGATCCTTGGCCACGTTGCAGAAGAGCGAGAGCTTGTCGCGCGACTCCTGCGGCAGCGGGCGCTCCGTACGGCAGATGAGCACGTCCGGCAGGATGCCGATCTCGCGCAGCTTCATCACCGAGTGCTGGCTCGGCTTGGTCTTGAGCTCTTCGCTCGTGTGGAGGTAGGGCACGTACGTGAGGTGCGCGACCATCACGTTCTCGCGCCCCTCATCGACGATGAACTGCCGGATGGCCTCGAGGAAGGGCAGGCTCTCGATGTCACCCACGGTTCCACCGAGCTCGCAGATGAGCACATCGGCATCGCCCGCACCCTTGCGCACGGCGTTCTTGAGCTCGTCGGTCACGTGCGGGATGACCTGCACCGTGCGGCCGAGGTAGTCGCCGCGGCGCTCCTTGGCGATGATCGACGCGTAGATCTTGCCGCTCGTGTAGTTGCTGTCCTTGCTCAGGACCGCGTTCTCGGTGAAGCGCTCGTAGTGACCGAGGTCGAGGTCGGTCTCGGCGCCGTCCTCGGTGACGTAGACCTCGCCATGCTGGAAGGGCGACATCGTCCCGGGGTCCACGTTGAGGTACGGGTCGAGCTTCTGGTGCTGGACCTTGTAGCCGTGGCCCTCGAGCAGAAGACCGATCGATGCACTCGTCAGGCCCTTGCCAAGGCTCGAAAGCACGCCACCGGTTACGAAGATGTACTTCGTCACGTCGATCTCTCCCGGGAAAAGCAAATGCTACCCGGGGGGCCGACACTCCCCCCGCCGGGGACCGAGCGCTCTCCTAGCCCGCGGCCCAAAGAGCCAGAAACCGGTCGTAATCGGCCCGTACGTCGATTCCGAAGGCCGGCCCCGAGGCGTCCAGGACCTGCAGGCGCCAGCCATGCTCGAGCGCCCGGAGCTGCTCGAGACGCTCCGAGACCTCGCCTTCGGTGCGCGCGAGGCCCGGGAAGGCCAGCAGCCGCTCGCGCCGGAAGGCGTAGATCCCGACGTGGTGCAGGATCGTGCCGCCCCCACCGGCGAGCTCGCGGGCGCGGCCGGCCTGGCGCGTGAAACCGAGGGCCCAGCCGGCCTCATCCCGCACGGCCTTCACGGCGTGGGGGTCATCCATGGCCTCCGGCTGCTCGAACGGCCAGCCGAGGGTGGCGATGTCGGCCCCCGTCCCGGCGACGGCGGCGGCCAGCGCGCTGAGGTCTGCCGGGGCGAGCAGGGGCTCGTCGCCTTGCACGTTGACCACAACGTCCTCGTCGAGGTCGGCCGCGGCCTCCGCGCAGCGATCCGTGCCGGAGGCGTGATCGGGGCGCGTCCGGCGGACGCTGCCGCCGAAGGCCCGCACGGCGGCCTCGACGCGGTCGTCAGCGGTGAGCACGATCACCCGCGGCGCCCCAGGCGCCTCGGCGGCCCGCTCGTAGACGTGCTGGATGAGGGGCTTGCCGGACTCGTCCAGCAGGACCTTGCCCGGCAGACGCTCGCTGCCGTAGCGAGCGGGGATCAGGATCGCGTAGGGCTTCAGCGGGCCGAGCCCGAGTAGCCGTACTGCGACACGTTGAGCGTGGGCGTCATGTTGCGCAGCACCATGACGGCCTGCTTCGTCTCGCTGTAGAGCTTCGGGATGGCCTTGGTCTCGCGGTTCTGGCCCTGCCCGCGCATGGAGATGAGCGTGTAGCTATCGTCGCCCTGCGCCACGATGATGCGCCCGCGGGCGTTGTCGGAGCCGGCCAGGGCCTGTTCGAAGCCGCTGCGCTTGGCGTAGCGGTAGAAGCCCTGCTGCTTGAGCCCTTGGATGAAGCGCTCCATGTCGCGGTCGGCCACGACGGCGCTCCCGGCGTAGCGGGCACGCTCCTCGCGTGTGCGCGCGCGCTTGACGTTCTGCGCCTCGGGGTGGCTCTCGCTGAAGAGCATGATCTTCTGGGGCGGCTGCGGCTGGCCCTTGCGACGGAAGCGCGAGTTCTCGAGCAGGTACTTCTCGCGGGCCAGGGCCTCCCAGGTGACCTGGATGGCCGGCCCGGTCGGAGCCGGCTTGCGCGCCGTGGCCGCGCCGGAAGACGGGTCCGTGACATCGGGCAGCGGCGCGAGGTTGGCCGCCGTACCGGCTCCGGAAGCCTGCGTACCCTTGCCGGCACCGCCGCCCGAAGAGCAGGCCACCAGCCCCAGGACCGCAATGGTTGCGGCCAAGACGAAGAACAGGGATCGCGTACGTACGCCCATGATCACCTCCGAGAACGTCGAGGCATGCACCGTGCCCGCGACGGCGTCCAACGTCAAGCCCGGGCGCGCGTCTTGACCACCCAGAACGACCATCCTAGGCTCTTATGTACCAAGGACTTGTGACGATTCCATGACCAACGACACTCATCCGCTGCCCCCGTCCCCCGTCCGTCCGGCGCGCGCCCTGCTCGCGCTCGGCGTACTGCTGGTGGCCTGTGCCACGCTCGGCGCGCGTGCCGAGGCCGACATGCCCGAGGGCGTGGTGGCCATCGTGCGCGCCGGCCCGCAGGACGTGAAGGGCCGCCACCTGACCTTCGACCGCTTCTGCGGCGTGGCCGCGCGCATGTCCCTCAGCGACGTGAAGCGCCAGCGCAGCGGCCCGCGCGCCGTCCTCGAGCAGCTCATCGAGGAGAAGATGGTGTTCCTGGAGTGCGAGCGCCGCGGCATCCGGGTCACCGCGGCCGACCAGACGAAGCTCTGGGACCAGCTCGACGGCCAGGTCCGGCGGCGCTC
>JARGNS010000436.1 GCA_029213105.1 Planctomycetota bacterium | reverse complement strand
CCAGACTTCTTCTCCAACTGTATGCCAGTCAAAGCGGCCTCGCCGAGACCGGCGCGGCAGGGGCTTCGCTGCGCCGCAGCCTGGGGGCACGCATCCCCGCCCTGGCGCCGGCACGCGGCAACGGCTCGGTCGTTCTGCCGGAGGTGGGCCCGGAGGGCTACGCCTACCTGGCCGTGGCCGCCCACATCGGTGGCGAGGACGACGCGCGCGGCGCCTGGCTTGCCCTGGGCGAGCGGCGCAGCGGGATCGAGACGCTGCTGCGCGATCAACGCGAGCCCCTGCTGTGGATGGCCCTGCTGGGCGTCCTGCTCGTGACCGGGGTGGCGACCCTGATCGCCCGCCGCGTCGCCGATCCCGTGCGCCAGCTCGTCGAAGTCACCGACGCGGTGCGCCAGGGACGCTTCGATGTCGAGGTGCCGCTGGCGGGCGAGGACGAGGTGGGCCAACTCACGGTGGCCTTCGACCAGATGCGCCGGGACCTGCGGCACCGCCTCGAAGACCTCGACTTCCTGCGCGGCGCCCAGGAGCGGCTGGCGTCGTCGCTCGACTTCGGCCGCCGCGCGGACATCGTGCTCGCCCTCTTCACCGACCGCTTCACCCCGAGCCGGGCGCTGCTGCTGGATGCCCGCAGCGAGCGCGGCCCCGTCGCCGTGATCGCGGAGAGCGGTGACACGCGCCGGTTCCCCGAGCGCGATTTCGTGCCCGTGGCCGACGGCTTCGTGCGGCAGGCCCTGGCCGCGCGGGCGGTCATGGATCTGGACGCCGCCGCCTCGGACGCCACCGAGGGGATGGCGGCCCGCCTGCTGGAGGGCGCGGCGGCCTGGCTGGCCATCCCGCTGCGCGCCGGCGACGAGGTCCAGGGCCTGGCCCTGCTCGGCTGGGAAGACGCGGCCGAGCTGCCGAGCGCCGAAGGGCGCCGGCTGCTGGAGCCCCTGGCGGGCATCACGGCCTCGTCGCTGCACAACGCGCGGCTCTACCGCCTGGCGGCCCTGGACGACGTCACGCGGCTGCCGGGCGCCACGGCGTTCGAGGCGGCGCTGCGCGCGGACGTCGAGCGTGCGGTGGCCGGCGGCCCGGAGGCGGTCCTGCTGCGCATCGGCCTCGACCACCTCGAGCACGTGACCATGCGCCGCGACGTGCAGCTCGCGCGGGAACTCCTGCGCAGCTGCGCGGAGGCCCTGCTGGCGGTGGTCGGCGAGCGGCTGCACCTGGGCCGCCTGCGCGAGGAGGAGCTGGGCGTGCGCCTACCGGGCGCGAGTCCGGAACAGGTCCGCCAGATCGCCGAGTCCATCCGGGCCCGCCTGGCCACGGTGGAGATCCCGGGAGCCGAAGGCGGCGACGTCGCCGGGACGACGGCCTCGATCGGCGTCGCGCGTTGTCCGGCGAACGCGCGCAGCCTGGAGTTCCTGCTCGACGCCGCGGGCCGCGCCCTGGCTGCCGCCCAGCGCGAGGGCGGCGACCACGTCGAGGACGCCGCACGCCTCGGGTCCCGCGCGGTGGGCGGCCCGCCGTTCGAGGAAGGCGCGATCTTCCGCAACGAGGCCATGGTCATGGTCGTGGAGTCGGCACGCCGCGCGGCCCGCTCGGAGGCCTCGGTGCTCATCACCGGCGAGACCGGCACGGGCAAGGAGGTCATCGCCAGCTTGATCCACCGCCGCTCGGCGCGCGCCAAGCGACCGTTCGTGACGGTGAACTGCGCCGCCTTCCCGGAATCGCTGCTCGAGAGCGAGCTCTTCGGCCACGAGCGTGGGGCGTTCACCGGCGCGGAGCATCGCCGCGAGGGTCGCTTCGAGCTCGCGGACGGCGGCACGCTCTTCCTCGACGAGATCGCCGAAATGACGCTGAGCGCGCAGGTCAAGCTGCTGCGCGTCCTGCAGGAGCGGCAGTTCACGCGCCTGGGCGGGACGCGCACGATCGACGTGGACGTCCGCATCATCGCGGCCACGAACCGCGACCTCGAGGCGGCCGTCGCCGACGGTTCGCTGCGCGAGGACCTCTACTACCGCCTCAACGTGATCCGGCTCGAGCTTCCGCCCCTGCGCGAGCGCCGCGAGGAGATCCCCCCGCTGGTGGACCTGTTCCTGCGGGAGGCCGCCGCGCGCGCCGGTCGCGGCCCGAAGGGTCTGACGACGGCCGCGATGGACGTGCTCTACCGGCACCCGTGGCCGGGCAACGTGCGCGAGCTCAAGAACGTGATCGAGCGCTGCACCGTCCTCTGCGAGGCCGAGCAGGTGGGCCCGGAGCACCTGCAGCTCGACGGCGGCAGCACCCCCGACAGCGGCGGGTTCCTCGCGCCGCGCAGTGCGCCGCGCGACGACCTGAACGATCGCCAGCGGCGCCTGCTGGACTACCTGGCCCGGCATGGCCGCTGCACCAACCGCGAGTACCAGGAGCTGACGGGCACGTCCCCGCGCACGGGGCTGCGCGACCTGCAGGACCTGATGCAACGCGGCCTCGTCATGCGCGAGGGCAAGCGCCGCGGCGCGGTGTACCGGCTGCCCTAGCCCGCACGCCGCGGATACGCAGAGACCGCCGCGCACCCGAAGGTCCGCGGCGGTCCGGTGTTCGATCCTGGGCGGATGGGTCAGCCATCCGTCCGCGGGCTACCCGAGGTTCGCGGCGACGAAGTCCCAGTTGATGAGCTTGTCGAGGAAGGCCTCGAGGTAGCTCGGGCGCGCGTTGCGGAAGTCGATGTAGTAGGCGTGCTCCCACACATCGCACGTCATCAGCGCCTTCTGCCCGTGCTTCAGCGGCAGATCGGCGTTCGCCGTCGTCGTGATCTCGAGCTTGCCGCCGTTGTCGATCAGCCAGGCCCAGCCCGAGCCGAACTGCGACGCGGCGGCCCCCTTGAACTCGCGACGGAAGTCGTCGGTGGAACCGAAGTCGCGCGCGAGCGCCTCGGCGAGGGCGCCGGTGGGCTCACCGCCGCCGTCGGGCTTCATGCAGTTCCAGTAGAAGGTGTGGTTCCACACCTGCGCGGCGTTGTTGAACAGACCGCCGTCGGCCGCCATGATCACGTCCTCGAGGCTGGCATCCGCGTGCGCCGTGCCCTCGGTGAGCTTGTTCAGGTTGCCCACGTAGGCCGCATGATGCTTGCCGTAGTGGAAGTCGATCGTCTCGGCGCTGATGACGGGCGCCAGGGCATCCTTGGCGTAGGGAAGCTCGGGAAGTTCGAACGGCATGGCTCTCTCCAGGGGGGGGCTTGGGGCGCGGAAGGATAGCACACGGTAGGATCCGGTTCGCCATGACCACCCGACGCGCCCCCCCGCCGCGGCTCCCCACCCGGCGACCGCTGCTGCTCGGCATGGTGCACCTGCCGCCCCTGCCGGGCTCTCCCCGCTGGAGCCCGCCCCTGCGTGGCCGCGGACGGCCTCCGGCCTGGATCGCGCGGGCGGTCCAGGACGCCGAGACCCTGGCCGCAAGCGGCTTCGACGGGGTCCTGGTGGAGAACTTCGGCGACGCCCCGTTCCACAAGGGCCGTGTCCCCGCCGAGACGACCGCGGCCCTGGCCGTGGCCGCCGCGGCCCTCCGGACGGCGCTGCCCCC
>JARGNS010000435.1:285-3547 GCA_029213105.1 Planctomycetota bacterium | reverse complement strand
TGGCCGTCCTTCGCGAGCGCCACATCGTGATGTTCGAAGCGCAGGACCAGGTCCAGGCTGTCGCGAATCGCTTCCTCGTCGTCGACCACCAGGATGCGCATGCTCGTCTCCGCAGGAAGGTCGCCCGGGCCCAGGGCCCATGAATCGACGGAACTACTTGTCGCTGCTCGCGTTACGGGCGAGACTCCAGGGCAGGATACCCGCTGGCCGGGATCCCGCTTCGTCCGGTTCGACTGCGGCGGCGATTCCCGCTGCACCCCGGAAGGAGCGACGTTATCAGAGGTGCCATGACGCCGCCCTTGCCCCATCGCCGCACCCGCGCCCGCCGAGGACCGGCGGACCGCTGCACCGACGACGAGCTGATGGTGCGCTGCGGCCGCGGCCACACGGCCGCCCTCGTGGAGCTGATGGACCGCTACACCGGCGCAGCCCACCGCTACGCCTGGCGCATCTTCCGCGACCATCACCAGGCCGAGGACGTGACCCAGGAGTTCTTCGTCAAGCTGTTCCGCAATGCCGCGCGGTACCAGCCCCGGGGCCACTTCACGACCTACTTCTATCGCGTGCTGGCCAACCTGTGCTTCGACCACCTGCGCAAGCGCAAGCGGCGCCGCAAGGTCCAGGCCGTCCAGCTCGATCCCATCGAGGCCGAGGGCACCGAGCTCGAGGCCCTGGCGCGCCCCGGTGACCCCGACGCGCGCATCCGTGCCCGCGAAGCCAAGGACGCCGTCCACGGCGCGCTCGGCAGCCTGCCCCTGCACGTCCGGGAGGCCCTGGAGCTGCGCGAGTTCGAGGGCCTGCGCTACCGCGAGATCGCGGAGGTCATGGACGTCAGCCTCAACGAGGTGAAGGTGCTCCTGCACCGCGGCCGCAAGCTGCTGGCCCGGGCGCTGGCGCGTACCACGGTCGGCAAGGAGATCCGCGGCGAGAGCCATGGCGGGGGGGGTGAGGCATGACTCACGACTTCCGTGACGGGGATGCCGGCGGTGGTGCCGGCCAGGGCTTCCCGAGCCGGACGCCGGCGCCCCTGCGTCCCTGCGACCTCTTCAGCGAGGAGATCCACCTGCTCGTCGACCGCGAGCTCGGCGAAGCCGAGCGTCAGGTCGTCGAGGAGCACCTGGGCGAGTGCGGGCGCTGCCTGGGCCTCGCCCAGCACCTCGAGCGCATGTCGTCCGTGCTGAAGGCCTGGGACCAGCGCGAGAACGACATCCCCGCCCCCGACCTGCGCCTGCAGCACGGCGTCCTGGCGCGTGTGGCCGATTCGAGTGCTCGTCGTCGTCGCGATGACCGCTTCGTGCGCGTCCTCCACGTGGCCACGGCCGCGGTCGTACTCGTCGGCCTCGGGCTGGCGGTGCTGTTCGGTGTGGCCGGCAGCGACTACGACCAGCCGGCCACGGAACAGGTCGTCAGCGATGCGCCGTGGCCGCTGGAGAACCGTGAGCGCCCGGCCGCCACGCTGCCCACCGAGCCCTTCGAGGATCGCCTCACCGCCGCCGACCTGCTGGCGGGGGTGGAAGCGCCCGTGCTGGCCGATCTGGCCGGAGACCCCGGCGTGGTCACCGACGAGCACATGCAGCTCTTCGAGCCCGGCGACAACGAGAGTCTCGTGAACCTCGACGTGCGGGTGAAGCGCCTTGCGCAGTTCATGGACCGCTTCGGCGAGCGCGCGATGTACTGGAACGGGCCGTACGCCTCGGGGGCCGATCAGCGGGTCGTGCCGGAGCGCACGTATCGCTGGCTGCTCGATCAGGGCGTCCTGGAGCGTTGGCACCACCTCTCGACCCGGACGAGCCCCACCGTGGCGTCGGCCGGCGGGGCCGCGCGGCCCAGCGAGGAGCCGGTCGCCCGTCAGGCCACCGGCGTGCTGGCGAAGGACATGCTGCGTCCGATGCCCGGCATCACCCACCCGCTGCGCCTCAGCGCCTCCTCGCGCCTGACGTACCTCCCCGGCATGCACCCCTTCCGCACGGCGCGGACGAAGAGCGGCAAGCCCAAGAGCACCCGCGGCCTGCCCCCGCTCATCGAGATCCGTGCGATCACCGATCCCGTGGCGAACATCCCGGGCTTGCGTAGCGGCCCCCTGGGCGCCCCCAACCGCGCCTTCCTGGACCCGCTCGATGCCTGGGCCAACGGGCAGCTGCGCTTCGCCGAGTCGCAGCACGACGCCGGCCGCATCGTCGCGTTCGTGAAGAACACGAAGAAGCCGATCTTCATCCCGGCCGGTCAGTTCGTGACCGACGGCCACGGCGATCGCGTCGTGCGCCACCCCATCTGGCTGCCGGCCTCGCGGGGGGAGACCCCGCACATCGTCCACTGCTTCGTCGTGCAGGCCATGCCGCGCTTCGAGCCGCAGGGGGCGCCGCAGCTCTCGCCGCACATCGCCGGCCCGACCGTCCGTGCGCTCCTGGCCGCCGGCGCGACGCAGGCGCAGGTGAAGGCCGCGGCGAAGGCCATCTGCGAGGCCCACGCCACCTACTTCGGAGCCCCGCTGCCCGAGTCCTGGTCCCTGCGCGCGTTCTATACGAACGCCCTGGTCGCCAAGAGCGGCGCCGGTCAGGCCGATCCCTTCGGGCGCGTGCGCTGGAAGGGCAGCCATGGCTTCCTGGCCACCGACGCCCAGGGCCGCTTCCTGGGCTTCGAGCTGGTGCGCATCGCCGGTCCTTCGGCCGAGGCGCTGCTCGGCCGTCTGTGGCGCGGGTACGCCGTGGAGGCCATCTGGCGCATCCAGTCCAGCGGCCTGCGGGACGCCTTTGCCGCGCCGAGCGATGGGGCCCAGCGGGTGCTTGCCCTCTTGGGCTCGCACCCGGCCGGCTTCCGCATCCCCGCTGGCAGCGAGGACGTCGCAGGCGCGCGCGTCTCGACCCTCGAACTCCAGGCCTCGGGTGTGCACCTGCACGCCCTCGAGGTCGACGATCGTGCGGCGGTCGTGAGCGGACTCAGCAGCAGCACCAAGTAGCTGCGGGACGGATCGCTCCGGGACGCAGCAAGTAGCTGCGGGCCGCATTGCCCCCGGGAGGGCATGGTTCGGGGCGCCGTGCTCCGGGAGGCGTCCAGCGCCTGTCGATCGTGGGCAACGCCCGCGGTCGGATCAGAGGACGACGCGTCCGACCTCGCGCCCCGTGGGGTCGAAGGCGATGACGGTCGCCTCGCGGCCGGTGCGCCGGCGGACGATCTGGGCCACCTTGGAGCAGATGCCCCGGGCGTTGCCCTCGCAGCCCGCGCCCTCGGCGAGTTCGATGTCGAGGCGGTAGCGATGCTCGTT
>JARGNS010000435.1:0-275 GCA_029213105.1 Planctomycetota bacterium | reverse complement strand
CGAGGCTGTCCATGATCTCGTCCTGGATCGCGTCCCGGACGTCCGCCTGCAGGACGACGTTCGCAGGTTCGTAGGTGAGCTCGTGCCGGTTCTCCCATACCGCCAAGGCCGCACCACACAGGATGAGGAACATCGCGAGGGAGACGAGCGGGGAGCGTACGCGCTTGGACATGGGATGGGCATCCTCCGAACCGCTATCGGCCGGGGCCGCGGCCCGCCTTGACCGGGCTTTCCGCGGCCCCAACCCGATCGGGCGTACCCTGGGCGGCCATGCC
>JARGNS010000434.1 GCA_029213105.1 Planctomycetota bacterium | reverse complement strand
GTAGGGCTTGTAGCCGTTCTCCCCGAGGATATCGAGACGCTCTTCCGGCGTGACGGGCTTGAAGCGCGCAGCAACCGGAGCCGGGCCGTCCGCGACCAGTTGCTCGACAGCCTCCATGTGCTCGCGCGGGGCCGGCGTGCTGCAGCCAACAAGGAACACCAAGACCATGCTGAAGACGGCACGGGCTTGGAGCGAGGAACAGGCGGCGAACGTACGCATGGACGATGATTCCTCAAGCCACCCCGAGGGGCGCGGACGTCCGCACGGTAGTGCATGACGCCGCCGAAGCCAAACCAACCGCACACTCGCGACGCCGATCCCCCCCACGATCGAGCCGGGCCCGCACATCGTCCGGCGGGAGGCGGCGAAGCCGCGGCGCGGCCTCGCTGATTCGTACGCGGCACGCGGGTGGAGGGCCCAGCGCGTGCGCTGGCCCGCCGGGCGGCCGGGGCGGGCCTCTCGCCGCCCTGCACACGGAGCAGCCCCCCCCCCATGGGCGCGCATCCTCGCACCGTCTGGAAGCCGGACCGCTCCAGGAGGCGGGGACGCTAGTTGAGCGCGGCGAGACGCTCCGCCGCGGGCGGCCACGCGGTACCGCCGTCGAGCTGCAGCAGGCGCGCGTGAGCGCACCGGACCATCTGGACGACGAGCGTCTCGCGCTCGCGGCGAAGCACGTCGCGCGCATCACCACGCGGCGCACTCCACGCGGCGTGGCCCACCATCATGCGAATGGGGTGGGTTTCGCACGCACCCGCGCCGAACGGGATGTCGTCCGGGCCGGCCTCCGCACAACAGCCATGACGGTTCACGATCTCGTGCGTCCCGATCGTCACGGAGCAGACGCGCGAGCCCTCGATGAAGTGCTGCATCGCGCGCTCGACCTCGTGCGCCGTCGTAGCCGCGTCGATGCGCTTGCGAACATAGCGCTGCAGGGCATGCATGTAGCGCATGGGCGTGCGGCCGTCGAGCACGTCCACGGCACGGAAGCTGGCCAGCCTCGCAAGCGTCAACAGGGTCACGACGCAGAGCACGCCACTGAGGGTGATGGAGACGACGCCCGGCCACAGGATGGCGAACGCCCCATGCGCTGCCGCGAAGGCGAGCAGCACGAACAGACCGCGCCGGGGCGAACCGCAGAACTGCACCACCTTGTGATGCAGGTGGCTGCTATCGGGCGAGAAGATCGGCTTGCCGCGAGCGAAGCGGCGCATGACGGAGACGACGACATCGGCCAGTGGATAGGCCAAGGCCGCGAGTGCGTACGGGAGATTGCGCTGCACGGGCAACTCGAGCGCCAGGGCTGCAAGCAGGAAGCCCAGCAGGAGACTGCCCGAGTCCCCCAGGAAGATCCGCGCCCGCGGCATGTTGTAGTGCAGGAAGCCGAGGCACGTGCCGGCGAGTGCAATCGGAAGCGGCGAGCCCACCCCCCCGGCGGTGAGCACGGCCAACCCGACCATCGCCAGCGAGGCTGCGAGTCCATCGAGGCCGTCACTCAAGTTGAACGCGTTGCTGGCGAGGACGACCCACAGCAGGATCGTCGGCACCTCGAAGATGCCCAAGCTGACCGCGCCGAGGCCGGGGACCGTCAAGATGGGCAGGCGATAGCCCGCGGCGAGCAACGCGCCGGCTGCGGCAACCTGCATGAGGATCTTCATGCGTGGGCGAACGCCTCGAACATCGTCCACCAGGCCGCACGTGAAGACGATCACGCTGCCAACAAGAAGCCCCCATGCGTGCCGGTCACCCAGGACGCCCATGCCGAGGAGCGTGATGGCGACAGGCACGAAGAGCGCGATGCCACCCGCACGCGGCGTGCGCTTGGTGTGCGGCGCCCGCCCTCCGGGCAGCGCCAGGATGCGGCGGCGCATGGCCCAACGGGCAATGCGCGGCACGAGCAGACCCGCGGCGAGGGTGCACAGGATGAACACGCCGGCCTCGACGGGCGTGCGCCAGGTCAGCAGCCCACCGGCGCCGACCGCCGCCAGACCGATGGTCGTGGCGCCGCGAGTTCGCGCGAGGCTGCTCCAGGTGCGGTGCTCGGTCATGGAGTCCCAGGTTCGGCGCGGTGCCTCTACGCAAGCCGCGCGCACGTACGAATCCATGCCGAATGCCACGCGTTCTTCTGTGGGGCGAGGCGAACGCGACGTTGCGGTCGGGTTTGCAACCGCAACGAAGGCACCCGGACAGCCGCCAGTGTAGGCCGTACGAGGGGGCCGCTCGCCCACAATCAGGTCCGCGCCGCCCCGACGGCGATGTTGTCCTGACCGCCCAATTCGTCCGGCAGACCGGCCAAGGACTGCTCGACGAGCGCCCGGACGTAGGCCACCGGCGAATTCCCTGTCTGTTCGAAGAGCGCGACCCGATCCGCACGGCCAGGCGATCGCCGTGGTTGGCCATAGACGCACGCGTCGACCCCGTCGGTGAAGGCCACAAGGAGCTCGCCAGGCGGCGCGTCGTACTCGAAGAACGACGCCAGGTCCGCCCGCAGGCTGTGCGGGGCGCCGGGCATGACGAACTGCTGCGTATGCCGGTTGAGCGGACGAGCATCGTGCTGCGCACCGACCAACATGCAGGTCGCATCGCCGAAGCTGAAGCCGAACCCGGCCCCGAGCTCGTACCGATGCACC
This sequence comes from Planctomycetota bacterium, assembly GCA_029213105.1. GTDB lineage: Bacteria > Planctomycetota > PLA2 > PLA2 > JAEUHO01 > JAHEIK01. The sequence goes on along the minus strand of JARGNS010000434.1, from coordinate 955 downwards.
GCGACAAGCAGACTCGCCGCGGAGTCAGGCGCGTCGGGATCGGCACGCAGCGGCAACGACGCCAGGGCTCGAAGCAGCGCGGCGGGATGGGCTGGTATCACTCGGAGCTCGTCGTGGAGCGCCTGCAGCAGCGCGTGACTCGCGTGTGCCCCGAAGTGCGCATCCGCAACGGCCAGCAGCAGACGATCGCCCGACCGCAGCGCGAGGCAGGCGTCCTCGTTCGGTTCGTCCGGCCTGCCCTTCGCAGCCGCGGCGGGTGTGTCAGGGCTGGCTCCGACGCTGAGACCGAGCGCCACGGCGCCGTCCTGCGTGGCCAGCGCACGGTACGCGCCGTACCTCGTCTCCCGGCGGCCAAGCAGCAGCCGCCGCTCCACGTGGGCATCCTCCCCCGTCACGAGCGCACTGCGCCGCCCCACGGCCGTGACCGCGTGATGACGGATTTCGACGCTGCCTCGGGGCGGTAGGCCACCTGTCGCGGCACGGGGGCTTGCCTGGGGAGCCGAAGGCAGGGATCCTGCGCGTGCTGCAGGATCACGGTGCGGCCTAAGGAAGGTGACATGGGACGTTACGGTATCGCCCTCGTGGCTTGTTTGGTCGTTCTTGCTGGCTGCGCCGGGCCCCGCGCCCTGCCGGCGGACGACAGGGTCGCCGATCGGCCCGCGGCGCGTGGCTGGGCCACCGCGGACGCCATGGTGCGCACGAACTACGACCTGGGGGCGCCGCCCGCAGGCGAAGGCGCGATGGCGACGGACGACTTTCCGCCCGCCGAGGACACGACGCCCGCTCCGAGCGAGGGGGTGACGGAGGCCGCCGGCGAGGAGATCGTCGAGGTCACGCCGGCCGAGATCGAGATGGCCCCGGTGCCGGACGACGCCCCGACGCTCCGAGGGGGCTGCGGCACCTGCGCGAAGGGCAACGGAGGCTGTCAGCGGTGCCCGTGCCCCGATCCCTGCGG
>JARGNS010000433.1 GCA_029213105.1 Planctomycetota bacterium | reverse complement strand
AGGGCCCCGTGCTGGCCACGCCGCTGCACATGGTGCGCGCGATGGCCGCCGTGGCCAACGGCGGCCAGCTCGTGGAGCCCCATGCGGTGCGCGCCATCGGCACGCGCCGCACGCGCTTCGAACGCCGTGACCTCGGCCTGGATCCGCACCACCTCGCGCGCATCCGCTCCGGCATGTACGACGTGGTGAACTCGGGCGAGGGCACGGCCCGCAATGCCCCCTGGCACGCCGTGCCAGCGGAGGTCTCCGGCAAGACGGGCACCGCGCAGGTCGGCAAGACCTGGGCGCCCTGGGACATGGATCAGGACGAGGAGGGCCCCTGGCACCACTGGTTCGTCGGCTTCGCCGAGGCGCCGGGGCGCCGCACGGTGGCCTTCGCCTGCGTGCTGCACTCGCGCACGGAAGCCGCGGCGGGCATGACGGCCGGACCCGCCACCGCGCGCATCCTCGCGAAGTGGTACGAGTCCCCGCGCTCCAAGCAGCTCGGCGCGACCGGGAGGTAAGGGCACCGTGCGTACCATGACGTTGGGCGAGCGACTGAAGAGCGCGGACTGGGTCCTCCTGGGACTCGGTCTGCTCCTGTCGTTCGTCGGTGTGGTCGCCGTGCAGGTTGCCGAGAACGGCGAGGTCAACTACGGCGCCATCCAGATCAAGTGGATGATCCTGGGCACCACGGCGTGCCTGCTGATGCTGGCGCTGCCGTATCGCTTTGTCGTCCAGTTCCGCTGGCTCTGGTACGTGGGCGGCGTGCTCCTGCTCCTGGTCGTGTTGGTCGTCGGAAGCGGCAAGAGCGCGGGCCGCTGGATCGCGCTCGGTTCGTTCCGCATGCAGCCCAGCGAGATCATGAAGCTGATCCTCGTGATCACGCTGGCCGGCTACATCCGCTACGAGCGCAGCCACCGCACCTTCCGGGGCCTGATGACGCCGTTCCTCATCACGCTGATCCCGTTCATGTTGATCATGAAGCAGCCCGACCTGGGCACGGCGCTGCTGCTGCTGCCCGTGCTCTTCACGCTGCTCTACGTGTCGGGCGCCCGGCGCAAGCACCTCGCCATCGTGCTCGGCGCCGGCCTGGTCGCGGCGGTCACGCTCTACTTCACGCCCGGCCTGATGAACGAGTACCAGAAGAACCGGGTGCGGGCCTTCCTGTTGCAGGGCAGTGACGAGACCGCCCTTCTGCGCAGCCACAACCACCACATCCACAACAGCAAGACGGTCGTGGGCACGGCCAGCGTCTTCGGCCACGGCACGGGCGAGGAGACGCAGGAGTCGCTGCGGTTCCTCTCCGAGCGCCACTCCGACTTCATCTTCCCGGTGATCATCCACGCCTTCGGGCTCGTCGGCGCCACGCTGCTCTTCGCGCTCTACCTGCTGTTCATCGGGCTGATCCTGCGCACGGCCCTGAAGGTGCGGGAACCATCAGGCCGCCTGCTGGCCGTGGGGGTCGGCTGCATCTTCGCCTGCCAGACCGTGATCAACCTGGCGATGACACTCGGGCTGCTGCCCATCGTGGGCATGCCCCTGCCGTTCCTCTCCTACGGAGGCTCGAGCCTGCTGACGTCGTTCGCGGCCCTGGGGCTCGTGCTCAACGTCGGGTCCGATCATCCAGTGGAGTTCGGCCGCGGCGACTGGGACTAGAGCCGGCGGGCCGCATGGCTCGGTGGCGCGTTGTCGCGAGCGGGCTCGCGTGGAAGCCCACGCCACGGCCTCGACTCCTTGTGGCGCCTTCGCCCCGAGGCCCGCCGGCGACGCACGGTGGATGCAAGATGGCATCCACCGCGCACCGCGTTCGGGACGCCGCGTGGGCGTAGGCCCGTTGAGGAGCACGCGCGGTCCGTGGCCGGACCGCCGCGCGCAGCACGAACCTCCTGCTGGCGGACCTGCGTGGGTAGGCCCGTTGAGGAGCACGCGCGGCCCGGCAGCGAGCCGCCGCGCGCAGCACGAGCCTCCTGCGAGCGGACCTGCGTGAGGGAGGCCCGTCGTGGAGCACGCACGGCCCGGCAGCGAGCCGCCGCGCGCAGTGCGGACCCCGTGTCGTCGCTTGCTTGAGTATGCGGGGGGTGGGGAGCACGCGCGGTCCGTGGTCGGACCGCCGCGCGCAGCACGGGCTTCGTGACGTCGCTTGGGTGGGTGCGTCCGTCGCGGAGCAGGCGCAGCCCCGGCACCATGCGGGGGCGGTGGGAGTGCAGGCGTGCGGAGGGCGGTGGGGGGGATAGGATGGGTCCGCCCCCCGGAGACTGAACATGCGCCCCGGCATCGCCATCCTGCTCTCGGTCTCCATGCTCTCCCTGCTGCTCGCGTTCCTCTTCGCCAGCCGCAGCGCCGGCGCCCGCCAACCCACAGCCAAGGACGGCTGGTGGGATGAGGAAATCGAACGCTACGTCCGTCGCAAGGTCGCCGAGACCTACGTCGACAAGCTCGACGAATCCGGCGCCCACGACGCCTTCAACCGGGCCATGGACGCCTACGTCCGCTTCGATGGCTACTGCGACTACATCCCGCCCGCCGAACACAAGCAGTGGCGCGAGTCCACCGCCGGCCGCTACGCCGGCATCGGCATCAAGATCAACTCCGTCGACGAAGGCCTCCACATCGTCGGGGTCTTCCCCGACGGCCCGGCCGACAAGGCCGGCATCCAGGTGAACGACACCCTCGTCCAGGCCGCCCCCGATGCCACCGCCCCCATGCGCAACCTCGCCGGCATGGACGTCGAGGCCATCACATCCATCCTCAAGGGGGCACCCGGCAGCACCGTGAAGGTCGGCATCATCCGCGGTCCGCGTCCCGAGACCGGCCCCAGCCGCGGACCGATCGTCGAGCTCGCCGTTCGCCGCGGCGTCATCACCCCGCCCACCGTGTTCCATCGCCGCGTCGGCGCCGATGGCGCCTTCCTGCAGGTGCGCCTCACCGACTTCGCGGAGGAGACCATCCGCGCGTTCGACGGGCTCATGGACCGCGTCGTCTCGGGCGAGCTGGGCGTGCAGGGCATCCTGCTCGATCTGCGTCACAACGGCGGCGGCGTCCTGAACGTCGCCGTGCGCATTGCCGGCCGCTTCCTGCGCGAGGGCCGGCTGGTCGTCCGGATGGAAGGCCGCGGTGCCGACGCGTCCAAGAACTACGCCTCCCTGACCCAGAAGGGCAAGCTGCTCGACATCCCCCTCGTCGTGCTCGTCGACGAGTGGAGTGCCAGCGCCAGCGAGATCGTGGCCGGCGCCATGCAGGACCATCGCCGCGCCGTGCTCGTGGGCACGCGCACCTACGGCAAGTTCCTGGTGCAGTCGATCACGCCGATCCCGGGCAAGGACGCCGCCGTCAAGCTGACGACCGCGCGCTACTACACGCCGTCGGGTCGCTCCTACCAGGGCTCGGTCGAGGTCGATGCCGTGGGCCGCAGCACCGGCCGCTCCAAGGGCTCCGGCCTCATCCCCGATGGCGTCCTTCCCCTGCCCGACGCCGACCGCACGAAGCTTGGTCAGTTCTGGGCCAACGAGGAAGGGGTGCCGTGGCGGGAAGCCAAGCGCTTCCCCGCCATCGGCGCCGACCACGGCGATCCCCAGCTCGCACGGGCCCTGAGCCTGCTCAAGGGAGAGCG
>JARGNS010000432.1 GCA_029213105.1 Planctomycetota bacterium | reverse complement strand
GGGCAGGTCACGCGCGAGGAGGTCGATCTCGTCCGTCGCGGCGGCAACTACGGCTGGCGGATCACCGAGGGCACGACCGTGCACAACGCCCCGGTCGGCGGCGTGCCGGCGGGGCTGCAGGGCCCCGTGGTCGAGTACGGGCGGAGCCTGGGCAACACCGTGGTGGGGGGCTACGTCTACCGCGGGCAGGACGTGCCGAGCCTGCGGGGCGTGTACGTGTACGCCGACTACGGCAGCGGCCGCATCTGGGGGCTGACGCATGCGGACGGCGTCGCCACGGGTAACGTGCAGCTGAACTCGATGTCGCAGCCGTGCAGCTTCGGGGAGGACGCCCGCGGGGAGCTCTACGCCGTGTCGCTGGGGGGGACGATCCGCCGCTTCGTCGAACCTCAGGGGGGTGTCTCGCCGCCGCCCTTCCCGGCGCTGCTGAGCGCGACGGGACTCTTCTCGGACCTCGCGACGCTGACGCCGGCCACCGGCGTGATTCCCTACGACGTGAACGCACCGCTCTGGTCGGACGCGGCGGTCAAGCAGCGCTGGATCTCGCTGCCCGCCCAAGGCCGCATCACGTTCTCCGCGCAGGACCCGTGGGGCTTCCCCGAGGGCACCGTGCTCGTGAAGCACTTCGGGCTCGAGCTCACGGTGGGGATCCCGGCCTCCACGCGGCGCCTCGAGACGCGCGTGCTCGTGCGCGAGGCCCAGGGCTGGGCGGGCTACACCTACCGCTGGAACGCGGCGCAGACCGACGCCGAGCTGCTCCCGGCGGCGGCGGAGGACACCTTCACCATCAACGACCCGCAGGCTCCCGGCGGCCAGCGCCAGCAGACCTGGCGCTATCCGAGTCGGACGGACTGCATGCAGTGCCACACGGCGCCGGCCGGCCGTGTCCTGAGCGTGCGCACGGGCCAGCTCAACCGCGACTTCGACTACCCCGCTCCGGGGGGCGCCGGCCCGACCGTCCGCGACAACCAGCTCCGTACGTGGAACCACGTCGGCCTCTTCACGACCGACATCGGCAGCCACCTGGCCCAGGAGATGTGGCCCGCGCCGCAGGGCACCACGGGGACGCCTGCGACCCGCGCGCGCGCCTACCTGGCCACCAACTGCGCGCACTGCCACCGCCAGGACGGTACGGCGCCCGGCAACCTGGATCTGCGCTGGCGAGTCCCGGACGGGGCGCTGAACGCGATCGGGGTTGCGCCCGCCCAGGGCGACTTCGGCCTGGCGCAGCCGCTCGTGATCACACCCGGCTCGCGCAGCGACAGCGTGCTCTGGCTGCGCATGCAGACCCTCGATGGGCGCCGCATGCCGCGTCTGGGGAGCGACCTCGTCCATGGCGGGGGGCTCGATGTGATCGGCACGTGGATCGACGGGCTGTCGCGCCTGCGGTAGCGGCCGTGCGCGGGCCCTGGCGTGCGACTGGCTAGGAGGCTTCGGCCTCGTCCTCGGGCTCCGACTCCTTGCGCCAGCGCTCGAGGCTCTTCAGGCGGCGCACGACGTCCGGCAGCTGCTGGACGTAGAGCAGGGAGCGCAGGGCATCCTTGACCGGCATGGCCGGGACGCCACCGACCTTCGCGCCGGGCGGCACGTCGACCATGATGCCGGACTTGGCGGCCGCCTGGACCCCATCGCCGATGACCACGTGGCCGGCCGAGCCGGTCTGCCCGCCCAGCATGACGTGGTTGCCCACGGTGGTGGATCCCGCCAGGCCGACCTGACCGCAGATGACGGTGTGCTTGCCGATGACGCAGCCATGGGCGATCTGCGCGAAGTTGTCGATCTTGGTGCCGTCGCCGATCAGGGTGGCGCCCATCGCGGAGCGGTCGACCGCGGCCAGGGCCTGCAGCTCGACGTCGTCGCCGATGATCACGGTGCCGATCTGGGGGACCTTGCGTAGATGGCCCTTGGCATCGGGCTCGAACCCGAATCCGTCGGCCCCGATCATCGTGCCGTTCTGGATGATCGCGCGGTCGCCGACGATTACGCCCTCGCGCAGGGATACGTGGCTGTGGATCTCGCAGTGCTCGCCGACCCGCACGTTGTCGTAGAGGACGGCGTGGGGGTGCAGCCGCGTGCCGGCCCCCACATGGACGTTCTCGCCGAGCACGGCGTACGCGCCGATCGAGGCGCCCTCGCCGACGGTGCAGCTCTCGGGGATGATGGCCGTGGGGTGCACACCGCCCTCGTAGGACGGGCGCGGGTGGAACAGGTCCAGCAACTCGGCGAAGGCCACGCGGGGATGGGTCGAGCGCAGCAGCGGCATGGGCACGTCGCCGTCGAAGTCCATGTAGACCAGGGCGGCGCCGGCGCGGCTCTCCTTGAGCTTGACCGCGTAGCGATCGTTCGCCAGGAACGTCAGATCCCCGGGCCCGGCCTCGTCGATCGTGTTCAGGCCGGTGATCTCGACGTCGGCCGTCGGGAGCTCGAGCCCGAGGGCCTCCGCGAGGTCGCGCAGGGAGCGGGCGGGGGCATCGGGTGACGTGCTCATGGGTGGGCCTCCGTGGGGGATGCTACCCTCCTCGCCGTGCACGACGAAACTGCCCCCGCCGGTGTCTCCCTCTTGCGGCTCGCGGGGGGCTTCTACGCGATCGTGACCCTGTTTGCCTTCGGGTATGCCGTTTTCGACGGCCTGCAGCCCGATCGCTACGTAGAGCGGGCCGCGCGCGGCGAGGGCGATGCCTTCCTCGGACTGGCGCTCCCGTCCCTGGGGTTGGCCCTCGCGGGCATCGGGGTGGGCCTGGTGATCGTGGGGGTGGTCCACGTCGGCATGCGCACGATGCCGAGCGTGGAGCGCGCCTCGGGGGAACTCGCCGGTCTGCTGGGCCCCCTGACCACGCGTGAGGCCCTCTGGCTGGCGGTGTTCTCCGGCGTGGGGGAGGAACTGCTCTTCCGCGGCGCCCTCTGGCCGCACCTGGGCCTCATGGGCACGACGCTGCTCTTCGGGCTCGTGCACGTCCTGCCGCGGCGGTCGCTCTGGTGGTACCCGCTCTTCGCGGCCGGCGCGGGCCTGCTGCTCGGGATCCTGCGGGACGCGAGCGGCAGCGTGTTTCCGCCGATGCTGGCCCACATCACGGTGAACGGTCTCAACCTCTGGTGGCTGGCGCGGCACCACGCCCGGCTGACGGGTACGCCGGTGTCGCCGTCGCCGGCGGTGGCCACGCCGCCGACGCCGCAGCTGACGCCTCCGACGGCGATGCCCCCGGCACCGACGTCCCCGGCCGCCACGGCCCCTGCCGACCCGGCCGGTCCCGATGCCTGACCCGGCGCCGCGTCCGCGCCTGGCGGATCATCTGCGGGTGGCCTGGCTGCTCGTCGGCACGATCCTGGGCATCGTGCCGTTCGTGTTCTTCCTGCTCGCAAGCCCCCTGCTCACGCCTTGGCTGCGCGCGCGCACGCGCCGCCGCCTCGGCGGGGAGCCCGCGGTGCCCACCGATGCGCCGACGCTCGGGGACGTGCCGGCCACCGGCACGATCTTCGTCGCCGCGGGCGAGGCGTCCGGCGACGAACTGGCCGCCTCGGTCATCCGGCGCATCCGGGCCGAGGCGCCGGGGGTCACGGTGCTCGTCCTGTGGGAGGACGAGGTCCTGCTGGCCA
>JARGNS010000431.1 GCA_029213105.1 Planctomycetota bacterium | reverse complement strand
GTGGGCTCACGCCGAGCGCGGTCACCGACCGCTTCGCCGTCGGTCCCCTCAACCCGCAGTTCCTGGACCCCATCCAGGATGTCGGCGTGCAGGAGGACTTCGCGGCTGGCGTGCCCAGCCTGGGCGCGCCCGGCAACGGCAACACGGCCATCCTCATCGAGGCCCGCGGCTTCCAGATGCTCCCGGACGGCACGGCCGACGCCGGCAGTGCCACGGCGTGGTTCACCGTGGGCCACTTCAAGGATGTGGGCATCGAGACCCTGCCGCTCTGGTCGCTGGCCCATCCCGGGGATGTGCCGGTTCCGGCTGACAACGCCGGAGCAGGCATCGTGAACCTGAACGGTTCCGAGTTCCTGCAGCTGCGGATCTCGATGTTCCTGCCGCCCACGGTCGGGCCGTTCGATCCGGGCGCGGTCCTCGATCGGTGGTCGATCCGCTTCACCCACGACCAGTAGGGATCCGTCGCGCCTGGCCTCGCCGGCCGGCAACCCGGTTCCCGAAATCCTGCGGACGCGGTCCCTTGGACTGCGCCCGCAGTCGTTTTTGGGGACGGATTCCACCTGTTCCCTTGCGCCAGGGGCCCGGATTCCCATGATGGGGGTGGGGCAAGACTGCGACGGAGAACGTTCGAGCGACGGATCACAAGCGCCATTCCCGACGAGTACGAGAGGAAACGACGCTACGGATCCGCCGGCTGGAGGCGACCGATGGTTGGATTTCTGCGTACCTGCATCGTCGGGATGGCATCACTGGCACTGCTCGCCGCTTGCGGCGGCGGGGGCGGCGGCAGCGCCGCGAGCGGGGGGGCAGGCCGCGGCTTGATCCTGCTGACCTTCCATCAGCAGGGCCTCGACAACGTGTCCCTGAACACGTCGCTCCGGTTCGAGTTCAGCGACGACGTGGACCCGAGCACGATCTCGTCGCAGACACTGCAGATCCGTCGGGGGGGCGCGTTCGGTCTCACCGTGGCCGGCACCTTCCTGGTCAACGGATCGGTCGTGACGTTCGAGCCGCGGCTCCCGAGCCTGTGCGACCTGAGCGACAGCGCCTTCGAGCCCAACACGCAGTACCGCGTGCAGATCCTCGGGCATCCCGAGGAGTTCTCGGTGCGCAACACCGCGGGGCAGCCCCTCGACACGACGCGCACCTACGAGTTCCGCACCCGCGTCGACACCGATCCGGACCTCTTCACCGATCAGCTCCCCTCCGCAGGTCCGACCGTGACGAACGCGTCGCCGGCCAGCGGCACGAGCGGCGTGCCCGTGGCCCCGGGCAATCGCATCGTCCTCACCCTCTCCGAGAACCTGAAGCCCTGCAGCGTGAACGCGGACTCCGTGCGCATGCACATCTATCAGATGGGCCACGCACCGACGATGGCCCCCACGGGCAATGGCACCACCAGCGGCTTTGCCACGGGCGGCGGTGATACCAGCGACCAGACCCCGACCGACCACTACACGTGGGGCACACCCGGCACCATGCCCAACGTCACGACGCTCGGCACGCCGCAGCGGGTGCTCACGAACATCGAGCTGCAGCAGTCGCTCTCGCAGACCCAGGTGGTGATCACGCCCCAGCAGGGGTTCAACCCCGATCCCGCCTTGAACGGCTCGCTGTTTCCCGAGAACGCCCTGATCGTGGTCGAGATGACCTTCGAGGTCGAGGACTTCGGCGGCTCGCCGATGCAGCCTTTCACGATGTCGTTCACGACCGAGAACCTCCCCCTGCAGGACGGCACCTACCTGGTCGACAACCGTGGCGAGACGCCCTGGGACACCGGGCTCTCCACGGCACGCATCATCGAGGCCGCGCCGGGCCGCGTGCAGGGCTTCATGTTGTTCGCCGGCGACGGCGACAACGGCGCCGACCAGAGCATCCCCAGCCTGCCGCAGTCCGATCCCGGTACGTGCCTGATCGACTTCCAGTCCAACAACGGCGTTCCCGACGACTTCGATCCCGCAGCCGACATCCTGCTCGATACCGGGGCGAGCACGAACACGTGTCCCAACGGCACCGACGGCTCGTTCGCCGTCGTCTGGGAGTTCAACACGCTCACCATCCGCAACGGCATCACCGTGCGTCTTGTCGGCTCGAACCCCGCGATCATCCTCGTGCAGGGGGATGTGACGATCGAGGCCGGTGGCCGTCTGTTGGCCCGCGGCGACGGCTCCGGCGGTTCGCCCCGCGGCGCTGGCGGTGGCAACAGGAATGCGACCACGACCCAGGGTACGACCGGTGGCGAAGGCGTCGCGGGCGGCGGTCGCGGTGGCGACGGCCCCGCGGGATCTTCGGCCGTGCGGCGCGTGGGCGACCACGGCGTCCAGGGCTACTACCACAGCACGCCCCAGGGGCCGCTCGCGCCCGACGTGGGGGATGAGGGCGCGACCGGTGGCGGGCACGGCAACACCTCGGCCCGCTGGCAGAGCCAGACGAATCCCAACAACCGCAACACGCCCTCGGGCGGTGGCGGCGGACATGCCGAGGCCGGACAGCCTGGCGTGGCCCTCGGCACGGGCACGGCTCCGACCGTGATCGATACGCCCCTCGATGGCGTGGCGGGCGCCAAGTACGGCGACGACACGGGCAAGATGCTGACCCCCGAGGCCGGCAGCGGCGGCGGCGCGGGCGGCGAGTTGCGGCCCTTCACGGGCACGGTGGGCCGCGGTCCTGGCGGTGCCGGCGGTGCCGGCGGCGGCTTCGTGGACCTTACGTCCGGTGGCGACATCCTGATCAACGGCACGCTCGAGGCGGCCGGTAGCGTGGGTGGCAGCAACCCGGGCGGCAACTTCAACCCGAACTACTCGTGGAACCCGGGTGTGGGCGGTGGTGGCGGTGGCTCCGGCGGGGGCATCCGCCTGCTGACGCCCAACGACATCATTCTCGGCGCCACCGGCGTCGTGACCGCGGCGGGCGGTGCGGGGGGTGCCGGCGGCACGTCGCAGGGCGTGGTGGGCCCGCCCATCAACACCGGTGGCGAGGGCGGTGCGGGGCGCATCTGCATGGAAGACGGCAACTCGATCATCACGGGCCTGGCCAGTGCGGGCGTGACGCCCGCGGAGGGGTCGCCTGGCTTCTACCGCGGCGTGTTCAACGCGAATCGCTTCCAGGGCGGCGGGCTCACGCCGGTGGCCATCAGCGACATCTTCGCGGTCGGCCCGTTCGATCCCGACTACATCACCCCGCAGCAGATCTATCCGGCCACGACCGACTTCGACGCCGGCACGACCCCGATCGCCAGCATCGGACCGGGCAAGACGGTCATGATGATCGAGATGCGCGGCTACCAGATGCTGCCCGATGGCCTGCCGGACACGACGGGCGTCATCGCCCTGCCGACGGCGTGGCACACGGTCGGCCACTTCACCGACTCCGGGATCGACATCCAGCCCACGTGGGTGCTCGGCCAGCCGCCGCTGGCCGACATCGGCGGGACGCTGCCCACGGGCAACACGGGCGTCTTCGGGATCGACAACCTGGACTCTTGTGAGTACGTCCAGCTGCGGATCACCATCTACCTCGCTTCGGGCAGCGGCCCGGTCGACCCGGGCCACTGGCTCGACAACTGGACGATCCGCTTCCAGAGCGACCAGTAGCCC
>JARGNS010000430.1 GCA_029213105.1 Planctomycetota bacterium | reverse complement strand
TCTTCTTGCGCTTGGCCGGAGCCTTCTTGCGCTTTGCGGGCGCCTTCGTGCGCTTCGCCTTCTTCCTTGCAGCCATGAGGTTGCCTCCTGTTTTGCCCAATTGGGTCTGGGCGATCGCCTGAGGAATGCCGGTGGCCTTACCGGCAACCCACGCCAGCCGTGCCAACACCGATCCGAGGACCGATGTGTGCCCGACGGCGTCGCTCGAGCCCGCTCATGAAGAGCGAGTCCGCGCGACGACGCCGCGCCAGGCCGTGGGGTTGCATTCCCTGCAGGCTTGTTATGTCGTGTTCCTTGGTCTCTTCTTCGTCAGGTTTCGCATGAAACCTGTGCGCTTGCACGCACTCTGTGTGCGTCCTACACGAAACTTGCACCGACAGCGCGTGCGTTTCGCAAGGCGAACGACGACAGTACAACTTCCGTGCCGACCCGTGTTGCGCGCTGGATTTGCCCCGTACAACGTCGCGCGACTCTCAAAATGAGAATACGAAGCGACGAAGTGCGTTTCGATCTCTCAAGATGAACTTCGGAACGGCGGAGTTCGCGTCGAACGTGCGCACGCACGCGTGCCGTGTGCGTCGTCACGCAAGCGATCGCGGAATCTCGTGCATCGAATGTAGGGATGCGCGCGCGTTCCTTTCCGTCACGGGACTGTGTCGCGTCGTGACCATTGCACCGTATGCGCAACCCGGGACATGATCGTGCGCATGCACGAGGTCCTTCGGTTCGACGCGACACTCCAGACGACGTTGCACGCCGCCGGCGTGCGCACGGCGCGGGACCTGCTCGCACTCGGTGACGTCGAGGAACCGCGTCGCTTCGTCGGCTTCGTGGACCTGCCGTGCGACGGCGGTGTGCAACGCTTCCACCTCAAGCGCTACCGCTATGCGGGGTGGCGGGAGTCGCGCGGTCTGCTGGGACGCGGCACGCTGTGGGGGCAGGCGCCGGAGCTGCGCGAGTTCGAGGCGCTTGCCACCTTGCGGGCGCATGGCGTACCCGCCGTGCGCCCGGCCGCCGCCTGCGCGCTGCACGCGGGCGGCCGCCTGGTGGCGCATGCCCTCCTGACGGTGGCGGTCGACGGCGCACACGACCTGCAGGCCTGCCTGGCGGATCCGACCCATCCGCTGCGGACCGCGGCCAGCCTGCGGCGTGGCTTCCTGCGCAGGCTGGGCGCGGCCGTGGGGGCCATGCACGCCCTGCCGTTCCTCCACCGCGACCTGCGCGCCCGCAACATCCTGGTGCGGGTGGCCGCCGGAGAGCCCGAGTTCTGGCTGCTGGACTGCCGCCGGGGGGGGGCGCGCGGCCGGGGGGGGCGTGCCGACGACCTGGCCGCGCTGGACCGCGACCTCCAGGGGGTGCTGTCCGGTACCGACCGCATGCGCGTGCTGCGGGCCTACCTGGGCCCGCACGCCGATGGCAAGGCGCTGGTGGCGCAGGTCGGCGCACGGCGCGCCCTGCTGCCGCCGCCGCGGCCGAGCTGACTGTCCCCGGCGCGGCGTACCGTTCCGCCCCGTGTTGAACCTCCGCACCCAGTCGTTTTGTCGTTACCGCATCCAGGGCGAACTGCCCTCGCCTTGGGGCGAGGACTTCCACCGCCTGCTCACCGAACGTCGGTTCCTCCCGCTCATGGCGGATCAGGAACGCACGTACGGCTGGGTCACCTCGGACAACCTCCTCGTGACGGACTTCCATGCCGGCACGGTGATGCGTGGCGAGTGGGCGGCGTTCGGGCTGCGTGTCGACACGCGCCGGGTCAATGCGCGCCTGCTGCGCGCGCAGATCGACCTGGAGGTGCAGGCCCGCCTGAAGGGGATGCAGGATGCCGGCGACAAGCCGCGCATCGGCCGCGACGAGCGCAAGGAGTTGCGCGAGGACCTCCGCAAGGAGCTGATGCGTCAGACGAGCCCGTCCGTCGACGTCTTCACCGTCCTGGTGCATCCCAAGCAGCGCGTGCTGCACGTCCTCACCCTGGCCCAGCGTGCGAACGATCTCGTACGGACGCACTTCGCGGACACCTTCGAGTCCGATCTGCTGCCGCTGACGCCGTGGTCGCGCAGCCTCGAGATCCTGGATTCCGAAGCCCGCGCCGGCAACGACCTGCGCGCCGGCCTGCAGGACCTGCGCCGCACCGACTTCGGCCGGGCCGTGCCCGCGGAGTCCGAAACCACGTCGCGGGACGGTACCCGTGTGGAGGTCCAGTCGTGATCGCGACCCTTCCCAGCACGGACGCCGTCGGCATGGAGTACCTGGGCCCGGAGTTCCTCACCTGGCTGTGGTGGCGCGGTGAGAACAACCCGTGCTTCCACCACCCGGACGGCACCGAGGTCTACGTGCACTTCGACGAGCACCTCGAGTTCCGCGGGGAGCGCTCCGCCGCCCGCCGGACCGTACTGCGCGCCGGCATGCCCGGGGCCAGCATGGAGGCGCGCGCGGCGCTGCGCAGCGGCAAGAGCCTCGTGGCCGCGCGCATCCTGCTCGCGCGGGGCGAAGACGAACTGCGCTTCACCCTGCGGGCCGAGAATCTCGGCGTCTCGGGCCTGCGTCTGCCGACGCCCGAGGGCGACACGCGCGAGGACCGGCTGCTGGCCTGCCTGGAGGCCCAGGAGATGTTCGTCGAGGACCTGGACCTCTGCTTCGCCACCTTCCTCAAGGTGCGCTGCGCCCCGGCCTGGGAGGCCGAGCTGGCCGCGGTGCGGGCCTGGGGCGAGTCGCCGAGCCCCGACGAGAAGTTCCAGCCGGCCGGTGCCTGAGCGGAGCGCGCATGCCTGACCGGGGCCGGGCCGTGCTCGCGGCGTGCGCGGCCCGGGTCGCCGTCTCGGTGCTCGGCATGAGCCTGGCCCTGTCGGGCTGCCAGCGCTTCCCCGGCCATCCCGTGCGGCTCTCCGCGCCGCGCTTGGCCGCCGAGGCCGCGCGCCCCGAGCCCGGGGTCGTGCCGGAGCCGGCGCACTCGGACGATGCCCAGCGTCGGGCGAGCCTGTTCCTGGGGCTGGAGGGCGTCCTGCGGCGCCTCGACGCGCTGCACGCCTTGCCGCGGCCCGCCGGCGAGGTGCCGCGCTACGAGCGCCTGCCCGAGGTCGGACGCTCGGTGCGCCGCCGCTACCGGCGCGGCGGCTTCGGCGGTCCCGTGCGCCACGTGGTGGTCCTCGGGGTGACGGGCCGCGTGCCGCTCACGCCCCAGGCCATGGCGGACCTGATGCTGGACCACGAGGTCGAGCGCCAGGTGCTGGCGGCGAGCAGCTTCCGTCCCCTCGGCCTGGACTTCGACGTGCCCGGCCATCGCCGCGAGCGCAACCGCGTCGAGCTGCTCGGGGTGGGCTTCGGGCCGATCCGCTTCAACCTGCGCTTCAACATCGTGGCGGAGCGCTGCGACCTGGCGGACGGCAGCGTGTTGCTGCGCTACGACCCGGCGCTGGAGCCGCGCAACGAGCGCGTGACGCTCTACCGGGGGGGAGCACGCCTCGAGCCCTTGCCCGACGGCGGGACGCGGGTGACGGAGCTCGTGATCCTGGGCACGAGCATCGACGTGGCCCCCATGTTCCTGCCGCCCCTGCTGAAGATGGCGGGCGACACCCTGCACAACCGGGCCACCAACCTCTGG
>JARGNS010000429.1 GCA_029213105.1 Planctomycetota bacterium | reverse complement strand
GAGGGGGGCGAGCACATCGGCCGCGAAGCGCGCAGCCTGCGCGCGCCAGGTGGCCGCCTCCTCGGGCAGGTCGTACTCGCGGTCAAGGTCCAGTGCCATGGCTCAGCGCCCCTTGAACTCGGGCTTGCGGCCCTGGGACCAGGCCTCGTAGAACTCGCGGTGGTCGCCGGCGCGTAGCAGCAGCGCCTGCGCCACGGCCTCGCTCTCGATCGCCGAGGCCAGGTCCATCGAGAGCTCGCCGTTGAGCATGCGCTTGGTCATCGAGTGCGCCAGCGTCGGACCGTCGGCGAGGCGCCGCGCGATGATCTGGGCCTCTTCCAGCACCTTGTCGGCCCGCACTACCTTCGTCACCAGGCCGCTCTGGTGGGCCACGCGCGAGTCGACGCCGTCACCGAGCAGCAGCCACTCGGTGGCGCGACCGAGGCCCACGACGCGCGGCAGCAGGTAGGCCGCGCCCATGTCCGCGCCGGTCAGTCCGACCTTGCTGAAGAGGAAGTGGAACTTGGCGTCGTCGGCCATCACCCGCAGGTCGCAGGCGAGTGCGATCACGGCGCCCGCGCCGGCGGCCGTGCCGTTGATCGCGCCGATGACGGGGCGGTCGACGCGGCGGATGTTCTCGATGAGCTCGCCGGTCATGCGCGTGAAGGCCACGACCTCCTTGGTGTCGCGCTCGAGCAGCTGGGCGATGATGTCCTCGACGTCGCCGCCGCCGCAGAAACCCTTGCCGGCACCCGTGATGACGCAGGCCTTGACCTCGTCCGCGAAGCGCATGCGATAGAACATGTCCGCGAGGCGTCGGTACACCTCGAAGGTGAGTGCATTGAGCCGCTCGGGACGGTTCAGCGTGATCGTCGCGATCCCGTCTTCGATCTCGTAGCCGAAGGGCAGCTGGGACATCGGTCATCCTCCAGGGGGCGGCCTACCGGGCCGCGCAGCGGTCATCCTACGGGGCGGGCTAGTCGAGGCGCAGGGCCTCGCCGGAACCGTCTTCGGCGGCGAGCTGGTCCATGATCGCCGCAGCCACCTCCTCCGGCGGGATCAGCCGGCCGGAGGTGTTCATGGCGCCGAGCGCCGCCCGGGCCTCGTCCTCGCTCATGCCCGTCTTGGACATCATCGTGGCGATCGTGCGGCCGGTCATGGGGGTGTCGAGGAAGCCCGGGCAGATCGCGGTCACGCGGATGGCCGTCTTGGCGAGATCCTTCGCCATGGCGCGGGTCAGGCCGAGCAGCGCGTGCTTGCTGGCGCAGTAGGCCGCCGTGTAGGCGTAGCCCTCCAGGGCGGCGGTGCTCGCGACGTTGCTGATGAAGCCCCACTCGGCGTCCTGCATGTAGGGCACGCAGGCCGTGGCGGCAATCCACGGCCCCGTGGCGTTCACCGCCAGGGTCCGCTCCCAGAGGGCGTCGTCGGCGGGGACCAGCGGGCGGGACTCGGCGATGCCGGCGGCATTCACGAGCACCAGGGGCGGGGCCACGTCGCGGGCGACCTCGCGCACGGCGGCTTCCACGCCGGCCCGGTCGGTCACGTCGCAGGTGTAGACGTACGCCTCGCCGTCCAGCGTCCGGGCGACGTCGCGCCCGGCCGCGGCATCCCGCACGAGGAGCACGACCCGGTACCCCGCGGCGTCCAGGCGCGCAGCGACGGCGCGGCCCAGGCCACCGGCGGCCCCGGTGATCAAGGCGGCGGTCTCTTGGGGAGCGGGGCGGGGCGCGGGCTGCGTCATGGAACGGGACGGTAGCATGGGTCCTCCGACGTAGGCGACGGGTAGGATGCGCGCTCCACAGGGAGGCCCATGGACGTACTGCCCACCCAGGTCGACTCCGCCTCGGAGGACCACCGTCGCCGCCGCGCCCACCAGGAAGGGGTCTGCGATGAGCTGGCCACGATCCTGGCCGCCGTCCGCCAGGGCGGCAGCGAGAAGGCCCGCGCCAAACACCAGGCCCGCGGCAAGCTGTTCGTGCGCGATCGCATCGACCGCCTGCTCGATCCCGAGAGCCCCTTCCTCGAGCTGAGTGCTCTCGCGGCCCACGAGGTCTACGAGCGCCCGGCCCCGGCGGCGGGCGTCGTGACCGGCATCGGGCGCATCCCCGGCCGGGAGGTGATGGTCGTCGCCAACGACGCCACGGTGAAGGGCGGCTCCTACCTGCCGCTGACCGTGAAGAAGCACGTGCGCGCCCAGGAAGTGGCGATCGAGAACCACCTGCCGACCGTCTACCTCGTGGACTCCGGCGGTGCCTTCCTCCCGCTGCAGGCCGAGGTCTTCCCGGACAAGTACCACTTCGGTCGCATCTTCCGCAACCAGGCCGTGCTCTCGTCGATGGGGGTGCCGCAGGTCGCCGCCGTCATGGGCTCCTGCACGGCCGGCGGCGCCTACGTCCCGGCCATGAGCGACGAGGCCGTCATCGTCAAGGGCAACGGGACGATCTACCTCGCGGGCCCGCCGCTCGTGAAGGCCGCCACCGGCGAGGTCGTCAGTGCCGAGGACCTCGGCGGCGCCGACGTCCACACCCGCATCTCCGGCGTTGCCGATCATTTCGCCCACGACGACGAAGAGGCGCTGCACCAGCTGCGCAGCATCCTCGAGTCGCTCAACCGCCCTGCCCCCCGGGCGATGGACCTCCAGCCGTCCGAGGCGCCGAAGTACGACCCCGAGGAACTGCTCGGCATCGTCCCGGTCGACACGCGCACGCCCTACGACGTACGCGAGGTCATCGCGCGCATCGTGGACGGCAGCCGCTTCCAGGAGTTCAAGGCGCGCTACGGCACGACGCTCGTGACCGGCTTCGCCCGCATCCATGGCATGCCGGTGGGCATCGTCGCGAACAACGGGGTGCTCTTCAGACCGTCCGCGCAGAAGGGCGCGCAGTTCGTCCAGCTCTGCAGCCAGCGCGGCGTGCCGCTGCTGTTCCTGCAGAACGTGACCGGCTTCATGGTCGGCCGCGAGGCGGAGAGCGGCGGCATCGCGCGCGATGGCGCCAAGATGGTCCAGGCCGTGGCCACGGCGAACGTGCCCAAGATCACGGTCATCATCGGCTCGTCCTTCGGCGCCGGCAACTACGGCATGTGCGGCCGGGCCTACGACGCCCGCTTCCTGTTCACGTGGCCGAACGCGCGCATCAGCGTGATGGGCGGCGAGCAGGCCGCCCAGGTGATGCTCACCGTCAAGCGCGACCAGCTTGCCTACGAGGGCAAGGACCCCCTCACCCCCGAGGAGGAGGAGGCCCTGCTCGCGCCCATCCGCGAGAAGTACGAGCACGAGGGGCATCCCTTCTACGGCAGCGCCCGCCTGTGGGATGACGGCGTCATCGACCCGCGCCAGACGCGCGACGCCGTGGGGCTGGCCCTGTTCTCGACGCTCAACCGGCCCGCCGACCCGGTGCGCGCCCCGGTCTACCGGATGTAGCCATGAGTGCCGACGCCATCCATGTCCTGATCAGCGCCCCGGTCGCCGTCGTGACGATCGACCGCCCCGACGTGCGCAATGCCTTCGACGATGCCGCGGCTGCGGAGCTGGTCGCGGTGTTCGACGATCTCGCCTCGCGTGACGAGGTGCGCGTGATCATCCTCGAAGGACGCGGCGAGGTGTTCTGCGCCGGCGGCGAC
>JARGNS010000428.1 GCA_029213105.1 Planctomycetota bacterium | reverse complement strand
TCCGCGCACAGCAGGGCGGCCTTTCGTAGGGGCGGTCCAGCAAGGGCGAAGCCCGCGCGTGTGTCCGCCCGCGATTCACAGGGTTCGTCCGCAACGCGTGACCCGCGTGACGGGGCGGAACACGCTGGCACGTTGATTGGATCGGTACGCCCTCCGCGCACAGCAGGGCGGCCTTTCGTAGGGGCGGTCCAGCAAGGGCGAAGCCCGGGCGTGTGTCCGCCCGGAAACGCGTTCGGTCCTCGTGAGTCGGACCGCCCGCGAACCGCGGGATTTGTACGCCTCCTCCTCGTCGCGGGCGGACACACCGCGTCGAAGCGACGCTCGGACCGCCCCTACAAAGACACGGTGCCTGCGGTTCGATGGCACTCAATCCACGCACGCGAGCCGGCGAGACGAGCAAGAGCCGAACGCACTGTGAGGCGGGTCCTGCCCACGCTCCGCGTGGGGGGGGCCTTCAGACCGGCGCAAGGGGTGCGCGAGACTCGCGAGAGGTGGGAGGAGTACAAACCCCCCAGAAGGAGCACCCCCCATGTCCATCCCCAAGACCCTCCTGGCCGCCGCCGCCCTCGCCACCTGCCTCGCCCTGCCCGGGCCGAGCGCCTCCGCCGGTGACACCAAGGCCGCCCCCGCGTCGAAGACCGGCATCCAGTGGTACGCCAGCTGGGAACAGGCCCAGGCCGAAGCCAAGCGCACCCAGCGGCCCATCCTGCTGACGTCGGCCGCGCCACACTGCCGCAACATCAGCGGCATGTGGTGACCCGGCAAGCAGGACACGGACAGGAGTTTCCTGTCCGACGCGGCCGTGATCGCCGCGTCCCGCAAGTTCGTTTGCGTCCGCCTCCTGACCTACGAGTGCGCGGCAGAAGAGGGCTTCCTCGAAGGCATCTTCCTCGGCCGCTCCGGAGACCTGGAGAACACGACGTTCGCCGTCCTCGCCCCCGATGGGAAGAAGCGCCTCTCCAAGGCCGGTCGGGGCCCGAAGATGGCCTACGGCCACGGCGCCCGCGGCGTCGCCGCGATGGCCGCCGACATGGAGAAGATCGCCAAGAAGTACCCCGGCAAGAAGGACGCCCTGAAGGCCGCACCCCTGCCCCTCGTCGAAGACGTACGACGCGCCGTCAACGTGTCGGCCTGCGACAACCAGCCGCTCGTCGTCGTCCTCGGCCGTGACGAGAAGCAGCAGCAGGAACTCGAGACCAGGCTGGCCCCCCTGGCCTGGGCCGACACCAACGTCGGCGCCTTCCTCTACGTCTCCACGACGAGCTCCAAGGACCTCGCCGCCCTCGCAAAGACCAAGGCCGCCCCCGGCTACCTCGTCGTCCAGCCGGATGCCTACGGCCAGAAGGGGCAGGGCATCGTGCAGCTGCCCGCCGCCGCCACCGCCAAGACGATCCAGGCCGCACTCGACAAGGCGCGCAAGCAGTTCAAGCCGCTCGACAAGGCCCATCACCGCGACCACGTCCGCAAGGGCAAGCGCGACGGCGTGAACTGGGAGACCGAGATCCCGGTCACCGACCCCGGCAAGTCCCCCGGCGGCCGCGGCGGTCGGCGCTAGCCGAGCGTTCCGTCGAGCAACGCGAGCGCGTCCCGAGCGGCGCGCTCGCGTTCGTCCTCCCGAGGCGTGTCGAGAAACGCCACCAGGTTCATCACGTCCAGCAGCGCGGCCGTCCGGCGCCCCGCGCCATCCAGCGGACGGCCTCCGCCCGCGCGCTCGTAGCCCTCGATCAAGCCCTGCTCGAAGGCCTGCGGCAGCGGCCAGCGCAGCATCTGGCCCCAGTCAAACAGCGGCGGCCCCGACCACGCGAACTCCCAGTCCAGCAGTCCCGTGACCTCGCCGGTGCGCCGGGCGCGCACGTTCACCGGCTTGCAGTCCGCATGCAGCAGGCTGAACACGCCGTCCACGGCCGCCAGGCGCTCGCGCCCCTCCTCGAGAAGCTGCGCGCAGGTGGCGAGGCGTTCGGGGCCCAGGCGCGCCGCCACCACCGGCTTCGCCATCAGCTCGCCCAGGTAGCCCGCCCACACGTCGGGCAGGACGCCCATCGGCTCGGGCACCTGCAGCGTCGCGTCCAGGAACCCGAGCTGCGGCCGTCGCACCGCATGCACGCACGCCATCGCCGCGCCCGTCTCCCGTCCCGCACGTCTGAGCCCCTGGGCGTCCAGCACGGGGAAGAGATGGTCCAGCGTCGTGCCCGGCACCCACGCCAGCAGGAGGTAGGGGCGTGCGCCGTCGGGGAGCGCGCAGGTGCCACGACCGAGGATCGCCGGCACGGGCAGGGCGCCCTGGAAGTGCGTCAGGAGCGCGGCTTCCTTCGCAGCGACCTCGGGCTCGCGCAGGTAGATGCGCAGCACGACCGACGAGCCATCGTCGAGATGCACCCGCACGTGCGCGTTGACCTTGCCATCCGGCAGCGCCTCCAGGGACGTGACGGCCCCGGGCACGTGTGCGCTGACCGTGGCGCGCACGAGCGCCTCGGGGAGCGTGGGCAGGTCGATGCGTCGCTCCCATCCGCGCTCGGCCATGTCAGCGGCCCCGGGTGGCGACGAGCACGAGGTCGTGGGACTCGGCTTCGTCGTACGGGCCGCCCTGCATGTCGCCATGCAGCACCACGCGGAAGCCCTCGGCCTCGAATGCGTCCGTCAGTTGCGTCGCGCTCCAGGCCCGCAGGGCGACGCGCCGCGTCGTGTGCACTTGCACCGGCTCCTCACTGGCGAGGTCCAGCGTCAAGGTGGTGGGGAAGAACAGCACGCGGCCGTCGGGCTGCCCGGCCATGAGGCGCACGAAGACGATGCGCTCGCCCTCGGCTTCCCCGGGGCGGACATTCACCGGCAGCACGTTGACCTCCTCACGCAGGAGCTTGGCATAGTTGAGGATCTGCAGCAGCAGGCGCCCACCGGGAGCCAGCAGCGCCCGCGCGCTGCGGAGGAACGCCGTCAGCTCGTCGTCCTCCATCACATGCGGCAGCATGTTCCCCAGGCAGAGTGCCAGGCCGAACGGCGCCTCCTCCGGCAGGGCGGCGCGTGCGTCGAGCGCATCGCCGAGTACGAAGCGGCCGTGCCCCAGCGCTTCGTGGTCGCGTGCGGACTCGATCATCGATTCGGAGCGATCCAGGCCTACCGCCCGTGCGCCCTGCTGGGCGAACCACGCCGTGTGCTCCCCCGTGCCGCAGCCCAGGTCGAGGACCGACGCGTCGGGCGCGCCGGAGAGCAGCGCGCTCAGGAAGGGCGACTCGCGCTCGATGCGGCGCTCCCAGGCGATCATCTTGCGGTATTGGGACCGGCTGTAGGGGTCGTCGGGCCGTCCGCCGTCCTTGTGCCTGTCGTCGCTCACGCCGCGGTCCTCCGTCGCCTGGGCGAACGGTACCATCCCGGGAAGAAGCCCTGGCCGGAGTGATCGTCGTGAAGAAGCCCCTGCTTGTCGTCCTGTTGCTCGCGTTCGCCGCTCTCGCTCCGACGGCCATCGCCGAGGACGAGCCGGGCGGACGCAAGAAGTTCGAGACCACCTCGCCGCTGACGCACGAGAAGTACCAGCTGACCAACGGCCTCACGGTCATCCTGCACGAGAACCACAAGCTTCCGCAGGTCGCGGTCAACCTCTGGTACCAC
>JARGNS010000427.1 GCA_029213105.1 Planctomycetota bacterium | reverse complement strand
CTGCCCTTGTCGTCTTCGGCGGCCTTCGCCTCGGCCTTGGCCTTGGCTTCGGCCTCGCGGGCCTCGCGCTCGGCTTCGGCCTCGGCCTCCGCCACGGCGGCGGCCTCTTCCGCGCGCACGGCGGCCTTGGCTTCCTCGAGCATGTAGCCCAGGCTGCCCAGCTCACTCGCGAGCTCGCGTTCGGCCTCGACGAGCCAGTCGAGGGACTCGTTCATGGCGTCCTGCCGCGCCTCGAGCTTCTCGGCGTCGGCGTGGAAGGCCTCGGCGCGGGCGATCTTCTCCTCCACGGCACGTTCGCTGACGAGTCCCGCCGGGGCGACGTCGGTGGAGAACTCGGCGAGCCGCTCGCGCACCTGGATCTCGCGGGCGGCGATGTAGGCCTGGCTCATGCGCGAGGCAAGCTCGTGGCGATCGGTCAGCGCCAGCCAGGTGGCCGGCATCGACGTCTCGTCGTCCGTCACGCTGGTCTTGCCGGACCGGATGGAGGCCAGGGCGAGGTCGAGGAAGCGCACCTTGTCGGCCGGCCCGATGGCCACCAGCCCATCGTCGCGTCGCAGGACGTCCAAGCGCTTGTCGCGCAGGCGCACGGACGCCTGACGGCGACCGAGCGCGAGTTGGGCCTTCGCATCCGCGGAGAGCTCTTCCTCCCCCGGGCGCATGACGAGGGCGCCGAAGTCGGGACGCTCCGCCGTGCCACGGTAGACGATGATGGGATGCAACTGCGCGCCCGCATCCAGCGCGGGCGCGGCGTCGGGCGACGGTGCCGGCGGCATGTGGGCCATCCAGGCATAGAGACGCGCCGCCTCGCCGATCAGCCCCCGGCCGGGCGCGCCGTCGATGAGGTCATCCGCCCGCAAGACGCTGGGCCGATGGATCTCCAGGAACTCCTCGCGGCGGAGCTTCACCTCGTCGCGCATGCGCGCGACGCCGTCTTCCTCCATGCGATCGGGACGCACGCTCTCGAGCGCGCGACGGACCAGCAGCTCCCGGGCATAGCGGGCGGCGGCCACGTCGGCCGGCGAGCGCTTGGCCTTCGCGTCGGCCTCATCCTCGGCGCCCGCGATGCCCGGCAGGGCGACGAGCAGCAGGAGCACCAGGCCCCCGAGGCGTCGTGCCGTGTTGCGTGCCATCTGTCCCATGGCCGGGAGTCTAGCGCCCCGCTAGGCTGGCGCGCCTCCATGCCGCACCGCTCCCGTCTCCGACTGCCGCACCGGGCTCTCGCCGCCCTTCTGCTGGGGCTGCTCGCGCTACCCCACGCCGCGGCCGAGGACAGGCCGGCCGGATCACCCACCGTGCTCGCCCCCACACGGGACGATCAGGCCGTCGCGGGACGGGTGCGCCTGAAACGGGGGGTGCACGCCGTCGGCGATGCCGACGGGGACGGGGTGCTGCAGATCACGACCGACGGGACCGTGCTCGACCTGCGCGACGCCGCCCTCGTCGGGGCCGACGACGACACGCCCGCCGATCAGTACCGCGGCGTGGGCATCCGGGTGGTGGGCGCCCGGAACGTCACCATCCGCGGCGGGCTGGTGCGCGGCTACCGGATCGGCATCCAGGCCGTCGATGCGCCGGGGCTCGTACTCGAGGGCGTCGACGCTTCCGAGAACTACCGGCAGCGGCTGGGCAGCACCCCGCGGCGCGAGGATGCACGCGACTGGCTCTGGCCCCACACCAACGACGCGGGCGAGTGGGAGCAGCGCTACGGCGCGGGCCTCTCGCTGACGAACTGCGCGGGTGCTCACGTCCGTCGCTGCCGCGTGCGCCATGGGCAGAACGGGCTCCTGCTGACGCGCTGCGCGGGCGTACGCGTGCTGAACAACGACTTTTCCTTCAACAGCGGCTGGGGCGTCGCGCTCTACCGCTCGAACCGCTGCACGCTGGCGGGCAACCGCTGCGACTTCTGCGTGCGCGGCTACAGCCACGGGACCTACGCCCGCGGGCAGGACAGCGCGGGCTTCCTCGTGTTCGAGCAGTCCTCCGACAACGCCTTCGTCGGCAACTCCGCCACGCACTCCGGCGACGGCTTCTTCCTCTACGCCGGTCATGAGACGACGAAGAAGACGGGCACGGGCGGCTGCAACCGCAACGTCGTGTACGACAACGACTTCTCCTTCGCGGTGGCCAACGGCATCGAGGCCACCTTCAGCGAAGACAACGTCTTCGTGCGCAACCGCTGCGACGGCTGCGATCACGGAGTCTGGGCCGGGTACAGCCGTCGCACGCTGCTTGGCGGCAACCGGATGCGCGACTGCCTCACGGCGGGCATCAGCATCGAGCATGGCCAGTCGAACCGCATCGTCCACAACGAGATCGCGGGCGGCCCCGTCGGCATCCACCTCTGGTG
The DNA here is from genome assembly GCA_029213105.1 of Planctomycetota bacterium. Taxonomy (GTDB): domain Bacteria; phylum Planctomycetota; class PLA2; order PLA2; family JAEUHO01; genus JAHEIK01. The sequence continues at coordinate 1,259 of JARGNS010000427.1, read as the reverse complement.
GGACCCGGATCCGGACTTCGTCGGAGGCGTCTTCGGCAAGGCGGGCGACACCAGTTCGTCGCAGAACGTCATCGTGGGCAACGACATCCTGGCCCATGGCATCGCCGTGCGCCTCGTCGGAGACAGGGACACGGTGCTGCGCTGGAACGTGCTGCATGGGCGCGAAGCCCTGCTGGACCTCGGCGCAGGGACTCGTCCCGGCCCGATCGAGCACAACCTCTTCCGGGGCCCCCGCAGCGAGACCCGGCCCGCCGCGGCCCTCGTGCGCGGGGCGGGCGCCGACGCCTTCGCGCTCTCCCCCACCAACCAGCGCCGCGGGCGTGTCCAGGCGCCATCCGGCGTGGACCTCGCGGGACTGAACGAGACCCTGCGGCTCGCACGCCCCCCCACGCGCCTGCCCGAGCGGCCCGACGTGCCGGACGCCGCGCCCCGCCGTCGTGACGAGCGCAGGCCCCAAGGACGCGCGCAGATGCGCATCGGCCCGTGGGGACCGCTGGACCCGAGCCAGCCCGCCCTCCTTCCCGTCGACCCCGGCCGCGGCACCTTCGACCTGGTGGGCGAAGGCACGTGGCGCGTGCTCTCGCAGAAGGGGCACGTCAGCATCACGACGAAGCAGGGCGGGCGTTACACGTCGACCCGCGAGGGCACCCTGCCCGGGCGCGTGACCGTCCTCGCCTCGCCGCTGAACCCGCGCGGCCCGTGGACGGACATCACCCCGTTCGAGGTGACCTTCGAGGTGGCCGGCCGGCGCCTGCTCGCGCGCGGCACGCTCGTGCAGACCGCCTGGCATGTGGTCCACTTCCCCTGGACCCAGGATCCACGCACCCACGGCGAGGCCTGGAAGGCCCTGGCCACCAAGGCCCGCGCGCAGTGGCCCCACCCCAAGCAGAACCACACCATGTTCGCCCTGGACTTCCCCTGGCAGAGCGGCGGGCCCGGGACCCTGGAGCCCGATCGCTTCGGCACGCTCGCCTGGTGCTCGCTGCGCACGCCCGCCGGACGCTACCGCATCCGCACCGTGAGCGACGACGGCATCCGCGTCTGGGTCGACGACAAGCTCGTGATCGACAACTGGACGCACCACGCCGCCACCGAAGACACGGCCGAGTTCACGCTCACGGAAGGCACGCACGTCATCCGCGTCGAGCACTTCGAGATCGATGGCTGGGCGCAGCTCTCCCTGGAACTCGAGGCCCTGCGCTAGTCGAGGCGCGGCGCCCGGGCGAGGGCGAAGAGGGTCCCGACCGGCAGCCACACGG
>JARGNS010000426.1 GCA_029213105.1 Planctomycetota bacterium | reverse complement strand
TCCTGATCGGTGAAATGTATCCGACCAGGTGGCACGCTCAGAGGGGGGCAGGTCAGTGAGAGAGAGCTCGGACCCATAGATGGGCAGGTTTGCGCGAGAAGCCAGGCTGTAGGGCCGGAGGTAAGCGTTTGGTGTCCGCCTGCGTACATTGCCGTGCGTGTCGATCCCTGACCACCTTCCGGCGCGTCGTTGATGGCCGAACCGGCGCACCCGCCTGCTGGCGACCTCGAGAGCCGTCTCGCGTTCGAGACGCTGATCTCCGACACGTCCGCCGCGCTTCTCGCCGCCCCGGCTGCCCGGCTGCAACCTGCGATCAGACATGCCCTTGCGTCTGTGCGGAGCTTCTTCCGGGCCGATCGCTGCGCCTTGCTAGCGGTCAGTGCGGACCAACAGTTCGTGAACGTCCAGTTCGAGTCCTCCGCAGGCGGGGTCGAGCCGGTGTCCCAGGACCTCAACCTGGTAGATCTGTTCCCCTGGTCACGCCAGACGCTCCTTGTCGAGCGCGCGCCCGTTCGCATCGCAAGGATGGGGGACCTCCCTCCTGAAGCAGACGTCGAGCGCCGGGGCTGGGAACTGATGTCGATCAAGTCCGCCTTGACGCTGCCGATCGAGACCGGGGCGGGTGACCTGCACCTGATCGTCCTCAACACGGTGCACAAGGAGCGCGAGTGGCCTGACGCTTTCGTCGCGCGGCTCCGCGTACTGGGCGAGATGCTCGTCGGGGCGCTCGAGCGCCAGGAGACACTCGCCGGGCTGCGCGCGGCTCAAGCCCGTCTGGCCTCGGGAGCGGAGCTTGCCGGCCTCGGGCACTACGAGGTCGACTACGGCGCGGGTGTCGCGGCGGTAGACGCACGGTTCCGCGAGCTCTGCGGGCTTCCCGCCGGGGAACTGTCGGGCCTGCAATCCGTCGAGTTCTGGCTGCAGCGGCTGCACCCCGACGACCGGGAGCGGGTAGCGGACATTCGCGCGCAGCTGCACGACGGGAGCCTCGAGCGCTCCTCCGTGGAGTACCGCTATCTGCATCCGACCCTCGGCGAGCTGTGGATCCACCACCTGGCGATCATCGCCACCCGCGACGATGCGGGGAAGGCCGTCTTGACCTACGGTGTGCTGCGCGACGTCACCGTGCGCAAGGGCATCGAGATCGAACAGCGTGATCTGAGTCGCCTGTTGATCCAAGCCCACGAGGAGGAGCGAGCCCTCCTCGCGCGCGAACTGCACGACGACATCACGCAGCGCCTTGCCGTGCTCGCGATTGAGGTCGGGTCCGCGGAGAAGGCGGCGCCGAAGGGCCCCTCGTCCAGCGCTCTGCGCTCCGTCCGAGAGGGCCTCGTGAAGATGAGCGAGGACGTGCACGCCCTGGCGTATCAACTCCATCCCTCCGTGTTGGCGGAGCTGGGTCTGCTCGAGGCTCTGCGGGCGGAGTGCGAACGGCGTGGGCGCCAGAGTGATGTCGACTTCTCGCTGGCACTCGATCCCCTCACCTGCAGCGTCGGGCGCGACGAGGCGCTCTGCCTGTTCCGCGTCGCGCAGGAGGCGCTGGGGAACGTCGTCCGTCATGCCGACGCGCAGTCGGCGAGTGTCATGCTGCGCGAAGTGGACGGCGGCCTGCTGCTTGGGATCAGCGACGACGGGGTAGGCGTCGGCGCCGCGACAGGGGAGGAGCCTCGGCCTGGCCAGCATGCGAGAACGCGTGGCGCTCGTGAACGGCACGGTCGATATCGAGAGTACGCCAGGCCAGGGCACCGCCATCGTTGCCTGGATCCCTGTGGCAGGAGATTCGCGATGAGTGGGGCCGAGCGACCGAAGGTCCTGCTCGCCGACGACCATCTCATGGTGGCGGAGGCACTGAAGAGTCTGCTAGCGCCCGAGTTCGACCTCATCGGCGTCGTGCCGGACGGCCGCGCCCTGGTCGAGGCCGTACCGCGGCTTGCTCCGGACGTGATCGTGGCCGACGTCACCATGCCACACCTCAATCGCATCGATGCCATGGCGCGGCTCCGGAAGGATGGTTGTCAGGTGCCGGTGGTGTTCCTCACGATGCACCGGGATGTGACGATCGCCCGCCGCGCGCTGGAGGCCGGAGCCGCGGGCTTCGTGCTCAAGCACGCGGCCCCGGACGAGTTGATCACGGCCATCCGCGCTGCGCTTCAGGGTCAGACCTACATCACGCCGATCATGGCCGCCGAGATTCTTGATGCCATGAGGGGATCGCCGGAGGCGGTCGAGGACCCCGTGGGCAGTCTCACCCTCCGGCAGCGCGAGGTTCTCCAGCTCCTCTCGGAGGGGCTCTCGGCGAAGGAGATTGCGGGCAAGCTCTCGATCTCCGCGCGCACCGTGGAGTTCCACAAGTACGAGATGATGGACAGGTTGGGCATGCACACGAATGCCGACCTGATCCACTTCGCCATCAAGAACGGCATCGCCGAGCTCTGACTCCGAGTTACCTCCTCGTCGCATCGGTCAGGACCGGCGAGGAGCGCTTGCTCGAGAGCCCCTAGGGCATTTTCGGGGGCGACCCCCGTAAGACTCCCAGGTGGTTCACGACGGGCGATTGCCTACCTTGGAGCCTCGACGGAAACCCGTTCATCGGGCGTGTCGCATGGCGAGGCAACGGATCGTCGTCGATCTGGACCACGAACACCCACAGGGAAGCAGGAGGAGACATGGCAGCGGCAAAGAAGAAGCGGGCACGGGCGAAAAAGAAGGCCTCCAAGGGAGGGAAGGCAACGATGGCCAAGAAGTCACCCCAGGCGAAGACGTCTTCCAAGAAGACGTCTTCCAAGGCGAAGGAGTCCAAGAAGAGGGCTCCCACGAAGCGTGTGTCCACCAAGGTGCGCCTGAACTGGAAAGAGGTGTGGTTCACCATCTGCCCGATGGTCTCCGCCAACAATGTTGACCAGGAGCTTGGATGGTGCCGTGAAGAGTTCAAGAAGATGGGCGTCGAGTACGCCTACTTCCGCCACGCACCTGAGAACAACTGGTACCCACACTACATCCACAACCTAGACAATCTCATTCGCTTCGGCGGGCTGTATCCGCCGATCCAGGTACACGGAGATCTCCGTCGCACCGTCCTCCTGGGAGCGACGTGGGTTCACGAGGGCGGCTGCATGGCCGTGCGCTCCGACGACAACATCTTCACGATGCAGGACCTCAAGGGCAAGAAGGTCGCGCTCTCGAAGAGCCTGAACACCATCAAGAACGACTGGTGGCGCATCCAGGAGCATATGGGCATCGAGAACATGCTGAAGCTCAACGGCATGACGATGGATGACATCGAACTCGTCGAGTTCCCGTATCCGGATGACTGGTACGACAAGCCCAGCATGCTGGTGCCGCCGATGAACAACCCGTCCGAGTTGTGGATGCGGCGCGACCACAAGCACGACCTGGCATTCCGTCCGGCCGAGACCTCGCTACTCAATGGGACGGTTGATGCGATCTACACCCAGAGCAAGGTCTTTCAGCACCTGCAGGAGGCTACGGGCAGGATCAAGATGGTGGAGGATCTCTCCCGCTATCCGGACTGGACCGTGCAGGTCGCCAACACCCCGGCTGTCATCACTTGTTCCGATGTGATGGCGAAGGAGCACCCGGAGTTGGTGGTCGCCTACATGAAGTCCATGATCAAGGTGGG
>JARGNS010000425.1 GCA_029213105.1 Planctomycetota bacterium | reverse complement strand
TGCTCGGCGTCGTGGAATACGGTTGCTACGAGCGCGGGGGCGAGGACAAGCCGCGCAGCGCCGATGTGCGCCTCATCGCGGCGACGAACCGCGACCTCGAGCAGTCCATCGAGATGGGTGAGTTCCGCGAGGACCTCTACTACCGGCTCAACATCTTCCCGATCCACATCCCGCCGCTGCGTGAGCGCCCGAGCGACATCCGCCCCCTGGTCGCGCACATGCTGCCGCTGCTGTGCAAGAAGTTGAAGCGCGACGTCCCGGAGCTGCGCGACGAAGACCTCGCCGCGCTCGAGCAACATCCCTGGCCCGGCAACGTTCGTCAGTTGCAGGCGACGATGGAGCGCTCCCTGATCATCTCGCGCGGGCCCGTGCTGGAGATCCAGCACCCGGCGAAGCCCAAGCCCGCCGACCTGCCCGAGGGCATCCTCACGCAGGAGCAGATGCGCGAGCGCGAGAAGCGCAACCTGCGCGCGGCGCTCGACGAGACCGCCGGACGCCTCTACGGCGACGGCGGTGCGGCCGAGTTGCTCGGCATGAAGCCGACGACGCTGGCCTCGCGACTCAAGGCGCTCGGCATCGAACGCCCGGGCAAGGACTGATCCCCGCGAGGCTTCGGTGCCCCCGGGCCCGGAGCTACTTGCCCGTGGCCGGCGCGGTCGTCGAACGCTCGATCGTGGCCGCCTTGCGCAGCGACTCGACGTAGGTCGTCTGGGCCTTCTGCTTGCCCTCCTGCTCGAGGCGGGCCTTGAGTTGCTCCTTCACCTCGTCGAGCGTGCGCGTACCAGCCTCGCGCTTCTCCTCGACAAGCAGGATGTGCCAGCCGAACTGCGTCAGCACCGGATCGCTGACCGTGCCGGGCTCGAGCACGAAGGCCACCTTGTCGAACTCCGGGACCATCTGGCCGCGACCGAAGAAGCCGAGGCTGCCACCCTCCGCCTTGCTGGGGCAGGCCGAGTGCTCTTTCGCGAGTTCCTGGAAGCGCCCCGGGCCCTTCTCGGCGACCTCGGCCTTGAAGCCCTCGATCTGCTTCTTGAGCGTGGCCTTCTGCTCCTCCGTGTCGCCGGGCGCCACCTTGAGGAGGATGTGACGCGCATGCACCTGCTCCGGCGTCTGGAACTGCAGGATGTTGGCGTCGTAGTACGTCTTGAGCGCGGCGTCGTCGACGGTGGCGGAGGCCGCGTGCTTCTCGAGCAGCTTCTCCATCTTCATGCCGAGCATGATGCGACGCTCGGCCTCCTCGACGGTGAAGCCCTTGCTCTTGAGGAAGACCGCCTTGTCCATCCCGGCGGGGATGCGGGCCTCGATCTCCTTCCAGCGCTTGGCGAGTTCCTCGGTGGAAGCCTCGATACCCTCCTTCGCCACGGCGTTCTCGAGCAGGCGCTGGTCGATCAGGCGGTTCTCGGCCTGGCTGCCGAACTGCTTGCGCACCATCGCGAGGCGCGCGGGCTCGACCTTCATGCCACCGAAGAGCATGCCGCGCAGCTCCTCGTCGATCTCGCCCTGGGTGATGGGCTTGCCGTCGACCGTGACGATGACCGTCTCGGGCGCGGGGCCGGGATCCACCTCGGGGGCGGGCTCACCCGTCATGCCGGGAATCACGGCGCCCGGCGTCGGGGCCTCGGGCGTAGCGCCCGTTTCCTTGGCGGACTCATCGGAGCTCTCCCCTCCGCAGGCCGGGACGGCCAGGAGTGCGAGCGCGAGAAGAGGGACGAGGTACGTAGCTCTGATCATGGTCATACGTGTAGTGCAGCAGACAGGGCAGGGTCTGCCACGTTCTGCGCGATCGGACCGAACCGCCCCCCACCCGGCGCCAGTCGGGACCCCGGCTAGGCTGGGCCCGTGGATCCCCGTCGCCTCCTCCCCCTGCTCCTGGGCTTGGCCCTCGGCCTCGCAGCCTGCGGGCCAGCCCGCACGTACCCGGGCCCCCGTCTGGCGCGCGGGGAGGCCGCGGTGCTGCGGGTCCGTGGTACCGGGACGGACGTCGGTATGTCCGGCGACACGCGCTACGCCGTCACGATCCGGAAGATCGATGGCCGCCCGTACAGCGGCCTGCGCTCGATCCTCGAAGTCGTGCCCGGGGCGCATGTGCTCGAACTGCGCTGGCACAAGCTGCGTATTCCCCCCTACCTGGGCGATGGCCCGAGCACGGAGCGCTACCGCTGGATCCCCATCGCCAGCGGCACGGCCATCGTCAGCGTCGAGGCCGAAGCCGGCGTGAGCTACGACCTGGACTGGCCCGACGACCGCCCGCACGTGCCGCCCGGTCCGCCGCGCGGCTTCGTACCGATCGAGCGCTAGGGCAGCCCCCACACGACCCAGGCCGCCCAGTAGTACGGCGCCTTCCACTGGGGCTGCGCACGCACGTAGGCCTGCGCCTCGCGCAACGCCTGGGCCGCGGGCATGCCGGCCCCCGTCTTCGGGTTCCACAGCGCGTAGAACTTCCCCATGAGCGCCCGCGTCGCGTCGTCGTCGACCTTCCAGAGCGAGCACAGCACACGAGGCGCCCCCGCGTACGCGAAGGCGCGCGGGAGGCCGAGCAGCCCCTCGGCCTGGTACACGCGCCCCCGCCCCGACTCGCACGCCGAGAGCGTCACGAGGTCGGCCTGCACCTGCAGCCCGAAGATCTCACTGACCGTCAGCATCCCGTCGTCGGGCGCCGCACGCGTGAGGGCCAGCGCCGACCACATCGGCCGCTCCTGATCGAAGAGCCCATGGCAGGCGAAGTGCAGCGCCCGCAGGCGCGTCGCGGAGGCCATCACGCTGCGCACCCCCGCTTCGGTGGCGTCCTTGCCCAGGATGGAGCGCTCCCCGACCTCCCCGGCCTCTTCCTTCGAGGCGGGCAGATCGGACAGCCGCGCGTGCGTGCGGTAGTCGACGCCGCCGAACGCCACGACCCCCTTCCCCCGCGCGGCACGACGCTCTCGCAGCAACCCGAGTGTCGTACCGGAGGGCACATGGGCGACGATGCGCTTGGGGTCGAGCGACACGAGGGACGCACGGAAGATCTCACCGACGGGCGAGACGAAGACCCGCTGGACCTTGGCGCCCAAGGCCAGGGGCTTCAGCAGCAGCGTCTCGAGAGCGGCCAGCGCCTTCACGTGGGGCACGTCGCTGGCATGCGTCACGGCCACGGCGGCCTCGCACGCCGCGTCGATCACCTCGCGGGTGGCGAGCGGCACGATGCGCCCGCCCGCCTCGGTGACCACCAGCGCGAGGTAGTGGGTACGCGTCTGCCCGTACAGCACGAGCACCTCGCCCTGGGTCAGGTGACCGGCCAGCGTCGGGAGATCGTCGGCCTGGGGAAACACGAGCCCGGCGCGCGCACGCGCGTCGCGGCGGATGCGCCCGACGACCACCTCGAGCTGCGCCTCGGCCGCGCGCAGGACGGTGCGCTTGCGGCGACGCAGGGCCCGGTGGTAGAGCGCGCGTGCCTCGGCCACGGCGGCACGCGCCTTCGTCTCGGCGCGGCGGTGATCCTCGCGCAGCGCAATCGCACGCAGCGCCTCGCGTCCCTCGAGCGACTCCAGCAGGGCCATCGCGCGCCCGGACTCGAGCACCTCGGCCAGCGCGGCCGGGTCGCCGAGCGCCAACGCCGCCGCGGCCCCGACCTCGAAGAGGCGGGCGTGCTGCGCACGCGCCT
>JARGNS010000424.1 GCA_029213105.1 Planctomycetota bacterium | reverse complement strand
GAGCGTGACAGTTTCTTCTTCGGACATGACTCGAACTCCTGAAGTTCGTCAGTGAATGCTTGCGCACCACGGGACCCCGTCCCGCAGCGTGAATCGTGGGTACCGCTACTCCGCGGCGTCCGTGTTGCCTGCGTCGGCATCTGCGTCGGCGCCATCAGCACCTGCATCTGCCTCGGCGTCGGCCTCTGCGGCCGCGGGCGCCTCTTCTGCAGCCGGCTCGGGTGCGCTATCGCCCCCGAAACCACCTTCGTCGAGACGAGCCTGGATGACGCGGGCGAGGCCGCCGTAGACACCCTGGAGGCTCGTGGCGATGCCGCGACCGGCACCGATGATGAGACCGGCGAGCATGCCCTTGAGCTGCTCGAGGTCGGGCATCTCGGCCAGCGCCTGCGCGTCGGCGCCGAGGAGGACCTCGCCGTCGGCGACTGCGCCCTTGACCTTCAATGCCTTGTGCTTCTTCGACCAGTCGCGCACGACCTTGGCGATCGGAATGGGACCGTCGCCGCCGTAGACCACGGCCGACGGGCCGGCGAGGACCGCGGAGAGGCCCTCGACGTCGCCGTCGAAGCCACGCTCACGAATCGCCACCCGCGCGGTGCGGTTGTGGACGACGCGCAGCAGCGCGCCACCAGCCTGCTCGCGGAGGTCACCACGGAAGGCCTCGACCGCCTCGACGGTCATGCCACCGGGATCGACCACCATGAGGCCGGCCGGGCTGTTCTCGCGTGCGCCGCCCCGCGGGGAGGCGAGCATGTGCTTGCGTGCCTTGGCCATGATCGACTCCCTAGACGATGTCCAGCGTGACCGAGGGGCTCATCGTGGCCGACACGCTCACCTTGCGGATGTACGTGCCCTTGACCGCCGACGGGCGAAGCCCACGGATGTGCTCGACGAAGTGCGTGATGTTGGCAGCGAGGTCATCGTTCTCGAAGCTGCGCTTGCCGACCGGCACGTGGACGATCCCGCCAGCGTCGGCGCGGAACTCCACCTTGCCCGCCTTGAACTCGGTGACGGCCTGGCCGACCTGCGGCGTGACCGTACCGGACTTGGGGCTCGGCATCTTGCCCGACGGCCCGAGCACGCGACCGAGCTTGCCGGCCACCTTCATCATCGCGGGGTGCGCGATGCAGACGTCGAAGTCCATCCAGCCGTCCTGGATGCGCTGGGCCAGCTCTTCGCCACCCACGGCGTCGGCGCCGGCCTCTTCGGCCTCCTTGGCTGCCTCGCCCTCGGCGAAGACGATCACGGATCGGCTCTTGCCGATGCCCTTGGGCAGCGAGACGCTGCCACGGATCATCTGGTCCGACTTCTTGGGATCGATGCCGAGTCGCATGGCCAGCTCGACGGTCTCGTCGAACTTGGGCTTCGGGAATCCAGCAAGCACCCCCAGCGCCGACCCAAGGTCGTAGCGCTTGTGCTTCTCGTAGCCGGACGTTGCGACGGCAGCGCGATAGCGCTTGCTCACGTATGCCACCCGCGTCTCCTTTACTCTCCCGTGTCAGCCCGCGGCGGCCGACCCGGTGGACGAGTTTTCCCGCGCAGCGTTGCGAGGGAAGCCGCGAGGTTTACCCCCCCACGGCGTGGGTCACAGAAAAAGTCAGGGTGCGAGAGCGGGATCGCTCTCCCCCCCACCGGCCGGGAAGGCCCAGCCGAAGGCTGCGATCCCCGCTAGCCCTCGACGACGAGGCCCATCGAGCGGGCGGTGCCGGCGATGATCTCGGCGGCGGCGTCGATGTTGAAGGCGTTGAGATCGGCCATCTTGCGCCCGGCGATCTCCTTGAGCTGGTCACGGGTGACCTTGCCCACCTTCTCGGTGTTCGGCGTACCCGAACCCTTGTCGATGCCGGCGGCGAGGCGCAGCAGCACCGCGGCGGGCGGGCTCTTCACCTCGAACTCGAAGGAGCGATCGTCGTAGACCGTCAGGACGACGGGCAGCGTCAGCCCCATGTTGTCCTGCGTGGCGTCGTTGAAGCGGCGCACGAAGTCACCGATGTTGACGCCGTGCTGACCCAGCGCGGGGCCCACAGGGGGTGCCGGCGTCGCCTGCCCACCCGGGCACTGCAACTTGATCTTCGCCTTGATTTCCTTGGCCATGATTCAGCCTCTCGCTGAGGAGGTCGTACCGCCGTCTAGACGGACTCGACCTGCCAGTATTCCAGTTCCACGGGCGTTGCACGGCCGAAGATGGTGACCGTCACGCGGACGATGCCCTTGGCGGGGATCACCTCGTCCACGAGGCCCTCGACGGACTCCAGCGGCCCTTCCTTGATCTTCACGGACTCCCCAGGCTTCATCGAGATCTTGACCTGGGGGGCCTTCTCTTCGTCGACCTCCATCGACTTGAGGAGGCGATCGACCTCCTCCGGAGCCAGGGGCTCGGGGCTGCCGTGGGGACCGACGAAGTCGCCGACGCCGGCCGTCTCACGCACCAGGAACCACACGTCGCGGGGGACGCTGCCGTCCTCGGCCTGCTCGACCTCGAGCAGGACGTAGCCGGGATAGAGCTTCTTCTTGCGGGTGCGCTTGCGCCCCCCCTTGAGCTCTGTCACGACCTCCATGGGCACGAGGACGCGCGGCACGGCGGCTTCCTTGCCGGCGATCTTCAGACGACGCGTAAGGGAGGTCTGCACCGTCCCCTCACGACCGCTCTGGACTCGAACCACGTACCAACGGCGGGCCACGGCGTGCTCCTAGAAGATGAACGAGAACAACCCCTGCAGCGCCTTGTCGAAGGCGAACAGGGACAGTCCGAAGACGAAAGTGACCACGACGACGACCAGGCTGGCGCTCTTGACCTCGGGCCACGAGGGCCACGAAACCTTTCGCATCTCCTGCTCCGTGTCGATCATCAGATCGGCACTGCCGGGCTTGTTGAGGAACAGGTGCACCAGCACCATGCCCACGAAGAAGACGCCGATCGAGATCAGCTTCATCCAGGTGAGGGCGCCGATGACGGGCAGGTCCGAGAGGGCGTCGGATACCGGCAGGCCGACGCCGCGGCCGACGGTGTTGAACTCACCGTGGCAGGCGTAGGCGCCGAAGAGCACGAGCAGGCCGAGCAGGACATACGCGGTGACGCGCGCCTTGGTGCCCTGGCCCTTCTTGTAGATCTCGAGGCTCATCGCCACTCCCTGTCCTTACGTTCCGGTCTGAAAATTGGCACGGCAGCGAGGACTTGAACCCCGAACCTGCTGATTTGGAATCAGCTGCTCTACCAATTGAGCTACTGCCGTAGGCCTGAATGCAATCGAGCGAGCAAGCGCCGCCCGAGACGAGCACGCCCGCTACTTCTTCTTCGATTCCTTGTGGATCGTGTGCTTCTTGAGCCGAGGAGAGTACTTCTTCAGCTCAAGCTTGTAGGGGTTGCCCTTGATGCGCTTGGAGGCGCGGTAGTTGAAGTCGCCCGTCTCCGTGCACTGGAGCCAGACGTACCCGCGGCTGGGTTGACCCTTGGCCATCGTGCGCTTCCTTTCCGAGTTCGTTCAACGACCGCGGGCGCCCCCCTCTCGGAGGGCGCCCCACGGCGAGAATCTGGATTCTTGCTACTTGAGGATCTTCGTCACGGCGCCGGCGCCGACAGTGCGGCCGCCCTCGCGGATGGCGAAGCGCTGACCCTCTTCCACCGCGACCGGCTGGATGAG
>JARGNS010000423.1 GCA_029213105.1 Planctomycetota bacterium | reverse complement strand
GTCCACCACCGGCATTACCTCAGCTACTTCGAGCAGGGGCGCACGGAGATGCTGCGGGACCTGGGCGCCAGCTACCGGGACGTCGAGGACAGCGGCACCCTCCTGGTCGTGGCCGAGACGGGCGTGCGCTTCGTCCGGCCCGCCGGCTACGAGGATGATCTGACCATCGCCACGCGCCTGACCGAGGCCCGGGGCGTCCGCGTCCGGTTCGAGTACGAACTCCGCCGCGACGGGGTCCTGCTGGCCACGGGCTTCACGGTCCTGGTCTCCTGTGACGCCAACGGCCGCCCCAAGCGCCCGCCCCCCGAACTCGTGGCACTCTTCCGGGGACTTCATCGCAAGGACGACGGGGCCACCGACGTCCAAGAGGCCGCCACGTGAGGCACGCCATGACCCAGTTCCGCACCCCCGCCGTCTTCCGCCGCGCCTCCTGGGCCCTGCTGCTCGTCCCGGGCTGCCTGCTCCTGAGCGCATGCAACCAGAACCGCAATGCGAGCACGCAGGCGGCCGAGACGCCGACCGTGCTCACGCCGGACAAGGACCCGCGCGTGACGGCGCATCTGGATACCTTCGCGCGCACGGAAGCGATGATCACGCGCTGGGACACGCTCCGCAACGACGGCCGCGCCGTCGAGGCGCGTGCCTTGGAGCCCAAGATCCAGGCCGAGGTCGACGCCGACTTCACCACCTTCATGCAGGGGGCCCGCGGCGCGCTCGGGCCGCACGCCCAGTACCTCGCCGTCAGTGGGCTGGGTTTCTCGGCGCGACCGGAGGCGACGACCTTGCTGGTCGAGCGGTTGAGTGACCGCGACGCGCGCCTGGTCGGCAACGCCCTCATCGCGATTGGCGTCCGCGCCGATCCCAATACGCCGACGGACGTCCTCATCAATCGCATCGCGCCGGTGATGCCCACGACCGTGAAACGCTACGCGCCGCTCGCCCTCGCCAAGGTGCTGGAGGCACGCCAGCGGGCCGGTCTCGCCGCAACGCCCGGCTCCTACCAGCAGGCGCTCAGCCGGCTCGGGGCGCTGGCCGTGGATCCCGATCCGATCGTGCGCCTGCACGTCGTGCGCGGGCTCCAGGCCCTGCAGCATCCGGGCGTCTACGACTACCTCGCCGTGCTCGTCGGCGATCCGAAGATGCGCGTGCGCTGGGCTGCGGCGAGCGCCTTGGAGCGCACCGGCGATCCGCGCGGCTTCCCGGGGGTCGTGCGGTTGCTGCACGACGTCGCGCCGGACTCCAAGCACATCATCCGCGACATCCTCGTGTCGTACGCCGGCCGCATGCAGGGCCGTCCCCTCACGCAGCAGGAGGTCGACAGCCTCGGCATCGGCCCGCGTGCGTGGAGCCAGTGGTACACGATGTTCCGTCGGGCGCGGGGCATGGGCTCCGGGCAGAACGTCCAGCCCAACGGCGCCATGGAGCCGGCACCGCGTCGCACGACGCCCTCTCGCAGCAGCCAGCCCGGCAGCTACCAGCCGCGCCCGGTCCAGCCGACGTACCAGCCGCCGGCTGCCCAGCCCGGCAGCATGCAGCCCGCGCCGCAGCCGGTGCAGCCGCCCCGGCGCTCGGGTGCCCGCGGCGGCGGCTAGATCGTGCCCAGAGGGTCGACGTCCCACGCCTCGTCGACGCCGTGCTTGGGGCGTGGCGCCTTGCGGAGCGACTCCAGCACCCGCGCGATGTCGCGGTGGCCCGGCGCCTTCACCACGATGTGCCGCCGGTAGAAGCCCTGCACCCGCGGGACGGGGGGAACGGCCGGTCCCAGGATCTGCGTCTCGGGTGTCGCCGCCGCCACGATGCGCTGCTGCGTCTCCGTGGCGCGGGCATCGAGCGCACGCTCGTTCTTGCTGCGGAGCACGACGCGCAGCAGGCGTTGGAACGGCGGGTACCCGAACGCCTCGCGATCGACCAGGGCTTCGGTTGCGAACTTCTCGTAGTCCTGCTCCGCCGCCAGGGCAATGGAGCGGTGGCCCGGCATCAGCGTCTGGACGACGACGCGTCCATCCGCATCCCCACGGCCGGCGCGTCCGGCGACCTGCGCCAGCAGGCCGTACGTGCGCTCCCCCGCACGGAAGTCCGGCAGGGCGAGGGCCGTGTCGGCCGAGATGATCCCCACGAGGATCACGTTCGGGAAGTCGAGGCCCTTCGCGATCATCTGGGTGCCTACGAGGATGTCGATCTCGCCGCGCTCGAAGCGGCCCAAGACCTCCTCGTAGTCGTCACGCGAGATCATGCTGTCGCTGTCCATGCGCGCGACGCGCGCATCGGGGAAGCGCCGCTCGAGGTCCTCCTCGACGGTCTGCGTGCCGACCCCGCGCATCGCAGGCCCGGGTAGCGCACAGTCCGGGCAGTTCGGGGGGACGCGCTCTTCGTGCCCACAGAGGTGGCAGCGTGCCATGCCATCGTGGCGGTGGAACGTGAGCGTGAGATCGCAGTGCTTGCAGCCGAGCAACCAGCCGCAGCGGGGGCAGGCGACCGACGTGGCGTAGCCCCGGCGGTTCTGCAGCAGGATCACCTGGCCCTTGTCCTTGAGCGCCTCGCCGATGCGGATCTCGAGCGTGCGCGAGATGTGGCCCTTGCCGAAAGCGCGTTCGTCCTCGCTGCCGCGGTCGACGATCTGCACGGTCGGCAGGGAACGTCCGCCGATGCGGTGCGGGAGCTCGAGCAGCGTGTAGCGCCCCTCGGTCGCGTTGCGGTAGCTCTCGAGCGCGGGGGTCGCGCTGCCGAGCACGACCACGGCGCCCGCCTCCTTCGCGCGCACGATGCCCACGTCACGGGCGTGGTAGCGCGGCGCATTCTGCTGCTTGAACGAGCCCTCGTGTTCCTCGTCCACCACGATCAGGCCGAGTCGCGGCACGGGGGCGAAGACCGCACTGCGCGGGCCGATGACGACGTCGACCTCCCCCGCGCGGATCCGGCGCCAGGCCTTGGCCCGCTCGGCGTCGGTCATCGCGGAGTGCAGCACGGCGACGCGGTCGAAGCGTCCGCGGAAGCGGCGCACGGTCTGGGGCGTGAGTGCGATCTCGGGTACGAGCACGATGCCCTGGCGGCCCTGGGCGACGCAGCGCTCCAGCGCCTGCAGGTAGACCTCCGTCTTGCCCGAGCCCGTGACGCCCAGGAGGAGGAAGGTCTCGAAGCGCTCGGCGTCGACGGAGGCCTGGAGGGCGTCCACGCACGTGCGCTGGTCGGCCGTCAGGTCGTGGGGCTCCGTGCGCGGGGCTTCGCGGGCGGCCTCCTCGAGCAGGTCGGCCGTACCGCGCTCCTCGGTCAGCGTGAGCACGCCGTGCTTGGCCAGCGTCTGGACGGGACTGGGCGACACATGCGCCGCGCGGCAGAGATCCGCGAGCAGGTAGCCCGCCGGCTCCCTGCGCATCCGCCGCAGGACCCGGGCGGCCGCGTCGGTGACCTTGCCCTTGCCCTCGAACGCATCGGCCGCCTCGAGCGAGGTCAGCGTGACGCGCGTGCGCTTGCGCCCCTTGCCCTTGTGGCGCACACCGCGCGGCACCATGGCGGAGAGCGCCTCACCCAGCGCGCAGCCGTAGTAGCGCGCGATGAACCCGCCCAGCTTGAGCAGGTCGGGGGTGAGGGTGGCGCCGTCGTCGGGGGCATCCTTGATGTCGAGGACCTTGAAGTCGGGCTCGCCGCG
>JARGNS010000422.1 GCA_029213105.1 Planctomycetota bacterium | reverse complement strand
CCCGGGGCTCCACTCTCTTCCCTCTCGCGCCGCTCCGTGCCGCCATGCGCCGGGGCTGGCGGCTCATGCGCCCGGTCCGAAGCGGCACCGAGCGGCGCAGGGCGGACCTCGACGGAGGGACGATTCTGGCCATGCATGGCCAGGGGATTGGCCATGCAGTGGCCATGCGAGCGTGGGGGTGACGGCCCGTTCCGGCTTGCCCCTACCGTGATCGCTGACCAGCGAGCGCCTCCGTGGCCCACGCCCGCTCCTCGTCTTGCCCGCCAGCCGCGAGGTGCTTCAGCGCATCGGCGACTTCCTCGTTGTTGACGCCGATCCGCCCGAGCGCTCGCGCTGCCGCTGCTGCTGGGGAGATGAACACATAGCCCTCTGCCGGACAACTGTGGAAGCCAATCGGATCGTAGTTATCCAGGGTCCCGGCGTAGGGGCCATCACGGCCCAGCGCTACAGCGACGAGCGCCGAGGCGGCACCTGCGGCCTCGTCCCCCATCACGCCGAGTGTGAGAGCCGCGTCCACCTGCGTGATCTCGTCGCCGCGTTCGAGGCACTCGATCAGGGCGCGGACTGGCTGTGCTGGCGAGCCCGTGATTCGCCAAAGAGCCCTGGCCGACTCGACTCGCACACAACCGGAGTCATCCTCAAGGGCGTGTGCCAACGCCTGGGCAGCATCGGATGCCTCGCTTCCAAGGAGGCCGAGGAGACTGGCTGCTTCGCATCGTTCGGACCAGTGACCGTCTGCCAGCCAACGCCGAAGTGCCGTCACCGAGGCGCGGTCCTTCAGCGGGATGCCCCAGGCTCCCGAGTCGGGATTGGGATCCTGCTCGAACGCGATTGCCTGCTCGGACGAGACTTGGAGGCGCGACGTGTCTGCCCCGCTGGGGCGCGGGGTCGGAGCCTCCGGGACACGCGCACGTCCTTCCGCCAAGAGGAGACCGAGGCCCGCTACGAGCAACAGGAAGAGCCCCAACCAACCGCTGCGCTGCACTACCGAACCACCTCCCGAGTGATCCCAGCATCCCGGCGGGTTGTCACGTCGTGGCCACAGGCGGCCAGGAACGGACACCGCGTTGGCCAGCATACTGGCCATGCAGATCCGCAAGAGCCCGGAGAGCCCCACTTTACGGGGCTGGCCGCGACAGCGGCCTGCCTTCGTAAAGCTGGGGTCGACGGTTCGAATCCGTCCCGGGGCTCCACTCCTCGCCGCTCCGTGCCGCCATGCGCCGGGGCTGGCGGTCGATGCGCCCGGTCCGAAGCGGCACCGAGCGGCGCACGGGGGATCTCGATGGAGGGACGATTCTGGCCATGCATGGCCAGGGGATTGGCCATGCAGATGGCCATGCAGCCGGAGGGTGACGGGTCGATTACTGCGCACCCGCTAGTCTGGCGACCTGCGCTGCTGAGGAGAGGAGCAAGCATGAATCCCCTGAAGGGCTCGTTCCTTGCGGTCTTCCTTGTCGGGATGGGCGTCCTCGCCGTTGGGTGTCGGGCCACATGCCGTCCGCTCTGCTGCGAGGGTGCTGCGCCTGTTCCCGAGCATGCTTCGTCCGGCCCGACCGTGACGGCTGACGCACCGGCTGTTGCCGAGAAGCGTGGTGATGCCCCGCAGAAGGAGCGGGACCGGCTCTTCCTCCGCTACTTCGACGTCAAGGACTTCAACGCGGGCTCAGGTGACGTGCTTCTGCACGGCGTCCGTACGCAAGTCTTGCCGGAGGTGTGGGAGCGCGAGCCGGGTGCCAACATGGAGTTCCACAACGGCATCCTCGTCGTTCGCGCCCCCGTGAGGCTCCTGGATGCCGTTGGTGATTGGGTGAGCGAGACCAGGGCCGGGATCAAGCAGGTGCATCGTGACCTCGCCGAGAGAGCGGAGCATGCCCGCACCCTGGTGAGCCCCAGGGTCACGCACGAGAAGGACCGCTCAGGGCTCGTCGTCCAGATCCACCCTGTGGCACAGCTCACATCGGCCAGGGCCGAGCAGGACACCGATCTCCTTCTCTCTGGACCCGACGACGCGCCCACCACCATTCGCAAGGGTGAGGGCGTGCCCGTGGCTGCGGTGGTGAGCGGGATCGAGACCGCCAAGACGAGCGGATCCTGGCTCGGGGCTGAGAGCGCGATTGTGCGGGCATCGGGCGAACACAGCCTCGTCGTGAAGGGAACTCGGGAGTTCCAGGTCGCCGTGGACCGGCACATCAAGGGGCTCATGGAGCAGTTCGGTGCGGGACTGGCAGAGCCGTCTCCGCCGCCTCCTGCTCCCGTGAAGGCTGTGCCTCCTCCGAAGGACGAGCCCGACAAGTGATAGCGCTGGCTCCACTCCTCGCCGCTCCGTGCCGCAGTACGCCGGGGCTGGCGGTCGATGCGCCCGGTCCGAAGCGGCACCGAGCGGCGCAGGGCAGACCTCGACGCAGGGACGATTCTGGCCATGCATGGCCAGCGAAACGGCCATACGGGTGGCCATGCAGCCGACAGGTGAACCGCCCTTGCCGTTGCTCCGCCTGCGCCTGGGTGCAAGATGGGCGGCATCGTGAAGTGTGTCGCCGTTGTCGTCCTGCTGCTGGCCGTCGTCGCGATGGCTGGGTGCGGGGATGACGCCAATCAGGAGGAGGGGCTCGCCGCCAACGTCCTCGCGTTCCTCGACGGCTGGGCCACGCCAATCGGCGAGGATCGGCACGCTGCGACCGGGTTCCCACTACGCATCCTGCGGTCCAGGGATGAGGCGGAAATGGTCCTCGTGCCGGGCGGTCGCTTTCAGATGGGCGCGGTCCCGCAGGACAAGACGGCACTCGACGACGAGAAGCCGCGCCACGCCGTGGTCGTCGCGCCCTTCTACATGGATCTCAATGAGGTCACGCGGGGCCAGTTCGCCATGTTCGTCGAAGCTACGGAGTACGTGACGGAGGTCGAGAAGATCGGGAAGGGAGGCTACGCCATCGGACGCCCGCCCGAACCGATGGGCGAGTTCGGGCACAACTGGCGATCCTCCCTCCACGGCGGGGAACTCCCGTACGCGCCCGACGATCATCCAGTTACACAGGTGAACTGGAGGGACGCCACAGCGTATGCACGATGGGCGGGCGTGGTGCTGCCGTGCGAAGACCAGTTTGAGTTCGTTCTGCGTCGGGGGAAGGAAGGCCTCATCTACCCTTGGGGCAACGAGTTGGCTGTCGATCCGGCGAGGGCGAACCTCGCGGGTGAGGAACTCATACGCAGGTACCCCGGCTTCAAGAAGTACGACCCAGAGGGAAGTCAGTTCGTTCGCGGACACGAAGATCCATTCCCCTGGACCGCGCCCGTGCGCTCCTTCGCCCCAGACTACTTCGGGCTCTACGACATCTCCGGCAACGTGAGCGAGTGGTGCAAAGATGCCTTCCTGTACTACGACGACCCCGACGAGGTCGTCGATCCCGAGGAGGTCTCTCGCGTCATGCGCGGCGGATCGTGGCGAAGCCACCACGGTCGGGTCCGCTGTTCGTGGCGAACCAGCGCGGACCCTCAATATGCGAGGGACTACTGGGGCTTCCGCTGCGCGAAGCCGCTACCGGAGCCGGAGGACGAGGCGGACAAGCGGTAGCCCTTCCCCCTCGCGCCGCCCAGTGAAGCCATGCGCCGGGGCTGGCGGTCGATGCGCCCGGTCCGAAGCGGCACCGAGCGGC
>JARGNS010000421.1:2646-3651 GCA_029213105.1 Planctomycetota bacterium | reverse complement strand
CGACGCCCGGCCGGCTGGGCTTGGCCCAGCCAGGGCGTATCGGCCTGGGGGGGCTTGGCCCCCCATTGGAGACTGCCAGTGCCGGCCTTGATCTCGGCGCAGCCGAGATCCAGACAACGCACTCACTTGCCCTTGACGTTGTTGCAGCTGCGGCAGGTGCCGCACCAGTTCTGCGGCACGGTCGGGTCGACCTGGATGAACGGCGCCTGCGGCTTGCGCTGTGCGCTCGTGAACGGCGGCGGCGCCACGAGGCGCGGGCCCACCAGCGGGTGGCCGCGGATCACCAAGCCCTGCCCGGCCGTGATCGTCGAGCCGCCCACGGCCTGCCAGTGCATCAGGTAGCCGCCGCCCGCCGTCGTGCACGTGCCGTTCGTGCCCGTTGCGGGGCACTGGGCCGTGTCCGTGATGTCGTCGTGCGTGCCGGACTGCTCGACCGTGTGCGCCAGACCCACGAAGTGGCCGATCTCATGCGCCGCGACGAGGCCGATGAACGACGGATTGTTCGTGCTGTAGAGACTCATCACGCCCGACTGCGTGGTGCCGTTGATGGCGGGACCGCCCAGCATGGCGGCCACGCCGAGGATGCCGCCGCCGATGGCCTCGCGCACGAAGAACAGGTTCAGCCGCACCTCGCTGGCCACCGAGCTCGTCGCGAGCATCGGGCCGAACTCGGCGCTCGTCACGTCGTCGTACGCCGTGTCGTTGATGTCGTAGTAGTCGACGTCACCCAGGCGCAGCCCCTCCTGGGAGAGGATGTTGTCCACCGTCGTCAGGACCGTCTGCAGGGTCGTGTCGTTGGCTGCCGTGGCCGCCGTCGGCGTGATGGCGTTTGCGAGGAACACGTTCAGATCGAGGGTGCCGATGACGTCCGTGCCCTGGGCGGGACGGCGCTCGATGATGACGCGCACGTCGATCGTGCTCGGGTTGCCGCTGAAGCGGTAGAGCTTCAGCTTGTAGGTCCCGCCTCCGGGGACGAGCTGCACCTCGGTGCGGTCGGTGTTGGGG
>JARGNS010000421.1:0-2636 GCA_029213105.1 Planctomycetota bacterium | reverse complement strand
TGGGGACCTGCGAGAGATGAAGGCCGCCGTTCACGCGCCAGATGTAGGAGCCCGTGCCGGCGGCGTTCTCGTAGATGCGCGGGCCGGGGCCTTCGAGCACGCGCAGGCCAACCGCGCCGCTGCTCGAGCGTCCTTCGACGGTGAACGAGATCGCGTCGGCCGGGACATCGAACGTCAACTCCGGTGTGTCGCCGTTGCCGTCGAGCGTCTGCGTGCCGAAGTCCACGATCGTCTGGCCACCACTGCTCGCCGTCACGCCGACGCTGGAGGAGCCGAGTTCCGTGACCACGCCGACCGTCGTGTCGAAGACGCCGGGACCGGTCGGTGCGTAGCGCAGCGTGAGGTCTCGCGTCTGCCCGGGCGGTACCTGCACGGGGAAGGCGCCGGTGAACTGGAACGCGGCGTCGGGGTACGTCCCCCCGTTCACGGCAAGGGTCGTCACGGCGCTCGTGTTGGAGACGGTGACCGTGCGGTCGGCGGTCGTAGCCGGGAGGACGTCCCCGAAGGCGACGTTGATCGTCTGCACACCCATGGAGGGCGTCTCGACCTCGGCGAGGAAGTTTGCCCGGACCGGGGTAGCTCCGCCTGCTGTGGTCAGCTGGGCCTCGATGGTCTCGTCGTAGTCGCCCGGGCCCGTCGGCGTGAAGGTGACCTGGACCTGGGCGCTGGCACCCGCCGCGAGGATGATCGGGAACTGGGCCTCCACGAGGGCGAAGGGGCCCGAGTTGAAGGCACTCCCGACCTGGGCTTCGGCTCCCGAGGTGTTCGTCACCTCGAAGCTGGTGTTGGTGACCACGTTGGGCGCCACCGTGCCGAGATCGACGATCTGGGCCGCGGGGGCTGCGGGCGGGGCCTCGCCGCCGCCTCCGCTGCCGCACGCGGCCAGGAGTACGAGTAGGGAGACAGCGAAGATCGGTCGGATCATGCGGGGTTCCGGTGGTTCATGCCCAGCCCTGGGACCCGGATTATGCCCTTGATCGGCTCCCGCGCCACCGGCAGGGGGCACGGGCCTGAAGCAGGCGTTGCGCACCCCGGACGGCGGCGATCCGCGGCCCCCGGCGGGCTGCCGCGGGAAACGGCGCGCGGCCCGCGTTCCTACTCGATCCCGTCCCAGTCCGGGCCGTAGTGGTGCGTGACCTCGGCGCCCTTGCGGATGGCCTTGAGGGACCAGAGCTCGAGGTCGAAAAAGGCGGCATTGGGGGAGAGGCTGTGGTTCACGTAGCGGGCGTCGTTGGTGATGACGAGCCCCTCGGGGTCGCCGTCCTCGCCCTCCGACCAGATCACGTAGGTGCCGTCCCGCTTCGTCGGCCGGCCCTCGATCGTGAGGATGAGCGTGTCGGCGGGGATGGCACGGCTGGCGAAGAGGCCCTTGCCGTGGATGCCGCTGTCCTTGACGTGGACGAACGGCTGGGTGGCGGAGCGCGTGGTCATGGAGTCCTCGGTCGGTGCGGGCCGTGGTCGGGCCTGGCCGCTCGGGCCGTCGCCAGGGCTCCGGGATGACAGGCACCTCGGTGGCCGGCCCAAAAATGAACCGCACCCCAACGGGAGATCCCGAGGGGGTGCGGGTAGATGGAGCGGCCGATCGGATTTGAACCGACGACATTCACGTTGGCAACGTGAAGCTCTACCACTGAGCTACGGCCGCTTGGGGAAGAAGAAGGTACGTCTCGTCGGGGGCGCGTCAAGTCCAGCCCAGGCGACATCCTCATGGTCTCCCACCGCCCCAGGGGGGTCCCGCGGCGGCCCCCGGGTAGCATCCGCAGGAGTGCCTCCCACCCTCCTTTACTTCACCTATCTGGCTGTCATGGCCCTCGGCCTGGGCTGCTTCGTCCAGGCCTGGCGCCGTCGCTTCGAGACGGCGGCCCACAAGCGCTGGGCCATCACCGGGACCGTCCTGAGCCTGACCGGCATCGCCGTGGGGGTCCTCGGGGCGCGCTTCTTCGGGTGGGAGGTCGCCCAGCGCCTGCCCTGGCTCGTGGCCATCCACCGCAAGGTGGCCCTGGCGAGCACGGCCTTCCTGATCCTGACGGCCGTGACCGGAGCCCTGCGGATCGGGATCCACAAGCGGCTCTACCTCATCTTCCTGCCGCTCTACGTCCTTGCGCTGGTCACCGCCATCATCGGCTACCAGCCATAGGACCCGCTGGGCGGGGGCGATCGCACGCCTTCGTCGCCCTCGCGTGGAAGCCCACGCCACGGGCTCCTCATGCGCACTCCGCTCCCGCGCCCAACGCGTCCTCCGGGAGCGTTGAGGGGGATCGGGGGCAGGGGCGGCGGAACGCGCGGCCACGATCCCGGGCGTGCCGTACGCCTGGCGAGTTGAGCGGTTCCGCCGGGCTTCGCCCCGCAGAACCCGCGGTCACGATCCCGGGCGTGCCGTACGCCTGGCGCGTTGAGCGGTTCCGCCGGGCTGCGCTCCACGGAACGCGCGGTCACGATCCCGGGCGTGCCGTACGCCTGGCGAGTTGAGCGGTTCCGCGGGGCTGCGCCCCACGGAACACGCAGCCACGAGCCCAGGCGTGCCGTACGACGACGTCGTGCGCGGGCCGAGGTTCGGGGGCGGACGGTTGATGCCCTTGTCGGGGCGGTCCAGCCGACGCTTCGTCGGCGTGTGTCCGCCCGCGACATGGACGGAC
>JARGNS010000420.1 GCA_029213105.1 Planctomycetota bacterium | reverse complement strand
CAAGGGCGCGCTGGCCCTCGACGGCAGCGGCCGTGACGCCGCTGGCGCGGACGTGGGCGTCCGAGTCCGTGGCGTCACGCAGCTCGTCGTCACGACCGGAACGGAGCGTCCGCCGGTGAAGCTCGTGCCCCCGGCGATCGAGCCGACGCTGGCCGAGCGCATGGAGGCGCGCAAGGCGCTGAACGCCGAACGGGACAAGGTGCGTGCCATCGTCGCGCGGCACCCGGAGCGGGATGCGCGCGAGGAGCTCGTGGACCTGCTCGAGCACGAGCATCCGCGGGTTCGCGCCGATGCCATCCAGGGGCTCAAGCGCTGGGGCGACACGAGCGAGATCATGTACCGCCACCTCGAGACCGAGACCGACGCCGAGGTCCGGGGGATCGCCTTCAACGAGATCAGCCGCATCGCGCCGGCCGAGTACATGGAGCGTCTCGTGCGCTTCGTCGGGCCCGTGAAGAACCCGATGAACAAGGATGCGGCCAAGGCCATCAAGCGGATCGCGCGCCGCACGGGCGAGCCCATGCCGGCGGGCCTGCCCGACTGGGTCCGCCGCGGGGGCAAGCGCTAGCGCAGTCGTTTCCAGAAGGGGTCGCCGACGATCACCTCACGCCAGGGCTCGACCTTGTGCTTGCCGACTTCGAGGTCGGAGGTGCGTATGTGCAGGGTGATCTGGTGCGTGGCGGGGAGGGCGGCCAGCTCGCGCTCGTCGTAGTGCCCTTCCAGGAAGAAGGTGCTCCAGCAGCTGCCCTTGCAGTCCAGGCCGGTGGCGGGCTCGACGAAGCGGCCGCGGAGGTACATCGTGACGTAGGAGCGCACCTTCAGCGTGCCGCGGATGTCACCGTCGATCCGCACCGTCGTGTAGCTGTCGCAGTCGAGCGTGCCCACGAGATCACCCGTGATGTGCACGTAGCCGTAGCTGTCGAGCTTGATCTCGCCTTCCATGTCGCCACCCACGGCAATGCCCGTGTAGGCGTCGACATGGATCGTGCCGTGCCGCCCGATCCCGGCCGAGGCGGCGATGGCGGCACGGCGCGCCGTCTTGATCGTCGTATCGAGCCGATCGGGCAACACGATGTTGCTGCGTTCCTGGATCTCGAGCTCCGGCGGCAGATCACGCAGCGAGACGAAGTCATCGCCTGCGGGGATCCAGTTGGTGAAGTTGTCGTTCTTGACGCGCCCGGCGCGACCGACGGCGTTGAGGAAGTCCGCCTCCGCCGCGCTGATCTTCGCCGTCGCAGGCGGGGGCCCCAGGTCCACCAGCCCGCCCCCCGCGACCTGGGGAACCGCTTCGTAGCGGATGCGCGCCGTGCGCTTCCATACGCGCGGATCCCCGTGCACGGAGAGCACGCGCAGCTTGTAGACGGTGCCGTCGCGCCCCTTCACGAGCGCGAGATTGGTCTGCTTGCTGTTGGCCCGGGGATAGAGCGAGGCGTCCCGCTGCGGCAGATCGAGGGGCGCTGAGGTGATCGCGGCAGAGAGCGGTGCCGACTTGATCAGCGACTTGCTCGGGACGTAGAGCGGCATCGCGATGTCGTGGGCGCCGTGCGGCGCGCGCAAGATGGCGCCGTGGCGGATGTCCTGGCAGAGGACGTCGAAGGTGTCCTCCGGCCCGTCGCCGGCCTGTACCTGCGCGGACCCGAAGCTGTAGGCCTGGCCAACGGCAATCACGAACTCGTGAGGGGGGAAGGGCTCGCGTGGCGTCTCGGCGTCGGGCTGGCCTGCGGCCGGTGCTGCGGTGCGCAGCTCGGGCGGCGCGCTCGGCTCCGGCGTGACCGGCGCAAGCTCCGCGTCGGACCGCTCCGCGCGTGAGACGTCCGACTCCTCGTCCGGTCCACCGAACCAGAGCCAGCCTGCCAGGAGCCCGAGACCGAGCCCCACCACGCCACCGATCACGGTGCTTCGCATCGTCCACTCCCTGGCCGCGCGCCGGAGGGTACGACCGGCGTGATCCTAGCCCGAGGTGCGCACGGCATCCATGGGGTCGGAGGCCCCCGCGGTCAAACCGAGAGGATCGGCGCGGGCAGGCCCATGCCTTCGAGCAAGAGCGTCGTAAGGCGATGGGCGAGGGCCTTCGCCCGCGGCCCGACCTCCTGCTCGGGACCGACGCACGCCGGGCAGCCCTCGCTGCACGCGCAGCTACCCAGGCGCTCGAGCGCACCTTGCAGCAACTCGCCGAAGCGCGGGTGCAGGGCCTCGGCGAGGCCGATCCCGCCCGAGTACTGGTCGTAGAGGAAGATCGTCGGCTCGAAGTGCTCCGGCGGCTTCTCGGCGGGACGCCCCGGGACGGCGGGATGCAGGAACCAGTCCTTGCGCTGGTCGCCGATGACCACGCCCATGTCGCGGCCGTCGCACATGAGCAGCAGCGAGGCGAGCCCGTGCAGCAGGTTCGCCATGCCGTGCAGCGCATCGATCAGATCGCTCTGCGGGACGTCGTGGGGCACGCCGAGGTCGCGGATGACCGACGCCGGGATGGTCACCCAGCTGGCCTGCGTGTGGTAGATGTCCTCGGGCAAGAGGATGTCGCCCCAGCCGAGGTTCTCCTGGGTATAGAACTTGATCTTCTTGTAGCCGATCGCCTTGCGGATGACCTCGACCTCGCCGTAGGCCGCGCCCAGCGGACGCTCCGGCGGCGGCTCGCGCAAGACGTGCAGCACCTTCACCTTCGCGTAGCTCATGGCGTCGGTGTAGTACTCGCTCTCGACCTTGCGGACGAAGGCCTTGCGGCGATCCCAGTCGAGCTTGTCCACGTGGTACTGCTCGGACTGCACCATGTAGATGGCGCCCTCGTACAGCGTGGTGAAGGCCCAGCTGTAGTCGACCTCCGCGATGACCTCGTTCTGGTTGCGCGTGGTGTCGACCACGACGAAGTTCGTCGAGGTGACGCTGCGCAGCGAGATGTCGGTGGCGGGGTAGCTGTCAGCCGACCAATGCCAGCGACCGCCGGTATGCCGCACCACGCCGTGCTCCTCGAGCCACGTGAGCAGGGCCTGGACGTCCTCCGCATCACCGAAGGCCGAGCCGCCGTCGGCGTCGGCGGCGGTCTCCGCGTCCTCGATGGGCAGCTCGAAGGCGGCACACTTGAGGTGGCTGACGAGGATCTGGAGGTTGTCGGCGTTGAGGTGGGCCTCCTCGGGCGAGGCGTCGAGCACGAACTCGGGGTGGTCGGCGATGTACTGATCGAGGGGGTGGGAGCGCAAGACGAGCACGCCGGCCGAGGCGCCCTGGCGGCGGCCCGCGCGCCCGGCCTGCTGGCGCGTGCTGGCGACGGTGCCGGGGTAGCCCGCGATGACGCAGGCATCCAGGGAGCCGATGTCGATGCCCAGCTCCAGGGCGTTCGTGCTGACGACGCCGAGGATGGAGCCGTCGCGCAGGCCCTTCTCGATGCCGCGGCGCTCCTTGGGCAGGTAGCCGCCGCGGTAGCCGACCACGCGGGGGACGCGATCGACGCGCGGGCGGAAGAGGTCCTTGAGGTACTTCGTCATGACCTCGGTGACGGTGCGGCTGCCGCAGAACACGATCGTGTGCACGGACGCCTCGAGGAAGCGGCTCGCAATGCGGCGGGCGACGCCGAGGTAGGACTGCCGCAGCCCCAGCGCCGGGTTGGCGATGGGCGGGTTGACCATCAGGAAGTGGCGCTCGCCGAGCGGCGCGCCGTGCTCCTCGACGAGGTCGACGGGGACCT
>JARGNS010000419.1 GCA_029213105.1 Planctomycetota bacterium | reverse complement strand
GCCCTTGCGGATCGCATCGGCCGAGCGCACCGAGACGATGCGCGGCTTGCCGGCCACGTGCACGACCACGGGGAGGTAGCCGCCGCCGCGCTGGGCGGGCTCGCCCTGGTGCGGCGTGCGGCCCGAGCCCGGCCCGGCGACCGCCGTGGGGCCGTCGGCCGCCAGCGTGCCGGCGATGTTGCCGACGGCGGCGGCGCCCACACCGGCGACCGCCATGAGCGCGGCGAAGAGCAGCGGGTGCGCGGCGATCCAGCCGAGCAGGCCGCCGGAGGCGCCGGCGCCCGCCCCCGTCATGAGGGACTGGCCGACGCCACGCTGCAGCGCGCGCTCCAGGACCGGCCGCAGGCTCGAGCCCGGCTTCAGGCGCCCGGCCACCCGGCGCAGGTTGCGCTCGAAGGTCTTCGGGCCCCACTTGACGCCCGCATCCTTCAGGGCCTCGACGAGCGACATGCCCTGCTCGGCGATCTTCTTGGCGACTTCGATGACGACGCGGTCGTCGGGGGTAATGACTCCATTGCCCATGAGGGCTCCTTTCGTTGGCGGAGGGGGAACGCCGGGCATGTACGAAAGGAGCGGCGGCCATCGCCGGGGCCTACGGCGGAATCGTGAGCTCGAGGACGGGGTGGACGTCCATGTTGACGTGCTTGCTGCTGCCGATGCGGTAGTGGTCGAGCGCGCCATCCGCATCGGTCGCCCCGTCGAGGCGCAGGCGGAAGGTGCTCTCGCTGCGGCCGGCGGCCAGGTCGGCGGCCACCTGCGGCGTGACGTCGAGCGTCCAGCTGACCTGGTCGGTCAGGACGTGCACGGAGGCGGTCAGCGCGGCCCCCGTCAGGTCCGCGGCGTCGAGCACCCCGCCGCCGTCGATGTGGTCGAGGTTGAGGGGCTGCAGGTCCAGGGCGTTGCCGATGTTCGCGGTGCGGTGCAGCGTGAGCTCGGCTTGCAGCACCTGCGTGACGCCGGTCAGGTCGAAGGCGACGACGCCGACGAGCCTCTGGTTGGCCGCGGAGTCGCCGACGTGCAGTTGCGGGTTGACGACGAACACGCCGCCGCCGTCCTCCACGGTGCCCTCGGCACCGGCGATGACGGGGGCGCGCATGCCGATGGGCGGCAGGCTGGCGCCGGTGCCGCCTCCGCTGGAGGAGCCGCAGCCGGCCGCGAGGGCGGCGGCGAGCAGGGGCAGGACGAGCAGCAGCAGGGCACGGATCTGGAAACGCATGGCGACTCTCCGGTACGGCGGCGCGTGGGCGCCGCGGAACTGCAAGGGAGTCGCGGCCGGCGCCTGGAGTTGCCAGCGATTTGCCCGCCGGAACGCCGGAGTCGCCCTACGCCGTGCGGCGCACGGTCAGCGTGGTCACGTCGTCGCCGGCAGCGCGCCCGTCGCAGAAGGCCTTCAAGCGGTCGCGCAGCGCCACGGTGCACGCGGCGGCCGTGCCGTCGCAGGCCTCGGCCAGCAGCTCCTGCAGGCGGTCGTAGCCGAAGACGCGCCCCGTGGGGTCACGCGCCTCGGTCACGCCATCGGTGTAGAGCCACAGCAGATCGCCCGGCTCCAGCTGGACCACGTGCTCGTCGAGTTCGATCTCGTCGTAGAGCGCGAGCGCGGGACCGCCGATGGGCAGCTCCCCCACCGTGCCGTCCGCCGCGCGCCGCAGATACGGCGCGTTGTGTCCGGCGCTCGCGTAGCGCAGCGTTCCCGTCTCCGTCTCGAGCAGGCCGCACCAGGCGGTCACGAAGCGGTCGGCGCGCAGGCGCCCCCGCAGGCGCGCGTTCGTCCGCGCGAGGACGCGCGCCGGCGACGGATCGCGCCGTGCGGCATCGCGGATGGCGCCGAGCGTGGCCACCATGCCCAGCGCGCCCGAGATGCTCTTGCCGGCGACGTCGCCGATGACGAGCAGCAGGCGCTCCGGCGCGCCGGAGACGGGCACGACGTCGACGAAGTCGCCCCCCACCTCCTGGGCCGCCTCGTAGGCGGTGGCGATCTCCCAGCCGGGCAGTTCGATCGAGGCCGGCGGCACCATCGACTCCTGAATCTCCCGCGCGACGTGGAGCTCGTAGGCGAGGAGCTTGTGCTCTTGCTCGAGGCGCTCGTGCGCGCGCGAGCGCTCGAGGGCTGCCGCGAGGGCGGAGCCCGCGCGTTCGAGCAGCGCCAGCTCCTCGTCCTTGAGTGGACGCCAGCCGGGCGCGCCGACGTTGAGCATGCCGATGACGGTGTCGTCCACGCGGAGGGGCACCACGCCGTGCGCGGGCCGGCAGATCGCGCTCTCCATGGGCTTGAGGCGCGGGCAGCGCGTCTCGTTGTAGGCGCCCTCGATGCGGTCGTTCACGCAGGCGTGCTCGCAGGTGCAGCGGTGCGCCCAGACCGCGGCGCGGTCCAGGGCCATGTCCAGCGGGAGACCGCTGTAGGCCACCAGGCGGAAGCCGGGGCCGGCGGCACCGTCCTCGCTGGTGGGATCCCGCAAGACGATCCAGCCCGTGCGAAGGGAGAGCGACGCAAGCAGGCGCTCGAGGACGCGGTCAAGACCGCCGCACACGTCCGCGGAGCGGTTCAGCGCCTCGAGCAGGTCATGCAGAACGCCGAGGTGAGGATCGGAGGAACTCGTCGTGATGCCCATGGCAGGCCTCTCGTACGGACCAACGCACGAGAGCCCGCCCGCATTCCCGCGACGGCTACTCCCCGGGGAAGGCCGGGGTGGCGATGCCGGCTTCGTCCACGGTCCAGGGCGTCCACGCCAGGATGACGGGCTCGGCGCCGATGTCGGACTTGCGCGGGCGGATGGGCGCGGCCTCGACCTCGTAGCTCGAGGGATCGAGCTTGTCCTGCAGCGCGTCGAGCTCGGACTCGAACTGCGCCTCGAGCTCCTCGAGTTCCTCGCGGCGCTCCTTCGCGTCGGCCTCGGCACGCGCGATGTCGGCCTTCTGCTGGCTCGCACGGCCGCTGCTGCGTGCCGCGGTGCCGGC
Organism: Planctomycetota bacterium; assembly: GCA_029213105.1. GTDB lineage: Bacteria > Planctomycetota > PLA2 > PLA2 > JAEUHO01 > JAHEIK01. The sequence continues at coordinate 739 of JARGNS010000419.1, read as the reverse complement.
CTTGCTCACGTTGCCCTTCGAGATCACGTTGCGGCCGAAGATCGCGCCGAGGATCGTGCCGGCCCACGAGATGATGCTGCTCGTGCGGGCCTGGCTGTACTGGTCCTTCTCGACCTCGATGCGCTGCTCCGCCTTGCGAATGCGCTCCTGCAAGCGCGCGACCTTCGGCTCGAAGCGGCTCTTGAGCTTGGCGACCTGCAGGTCGCGGTGCTCGCGCGCGGCCGGGGCCACGCGCGCCTTGAAGTCGCCCTCGACCTCGCCGGGCTCGCTCCAGAGCTTGAGGCCGCGGCAGCGGTAGAAGGGCATGGCGTGCTCGCGGTAGAGGTAGCTCTTGAGCACGCGCTGCCAGCTCGTGTAGCTCTTCGCCTGCGCCGCCTTGGCGGGCAGCTTGGCCCAGCTCGCCCCCTCCTCGGGCTCGCCTTCGAGCTCGGGGCCGGCGCCGGTGTAGACGGTGGCGTCGCTGGCCCAGGGGTCGGCGGGCACGCGCTCCGTGCCGCGGCCGAGCGGCGCCAGCACGGCCACCTCGCGCCACTCGTCGACGTCCTGCCGGGCTTGGACGTAGTGCAGGCGCGCACGCCCCAGCAGGGCGGGGCGGTAGACGAGCGTGCTGCCGCGCGGCAGCGCGCTGGCGCGCATCACGAAGCGCTCGCTCAGCTCCGGCGGCACCACCGGACGCGCGGTGTAGTCCGTTCCAGTCGCGTGCGCCGCCCGCGGCCGGAGGAGCGAACGCGGGGCCGCA
>JARGNS010000418.1 GCA_029213105.1 Planctomycetota bacterium | reverse complement strand
CGGCTTCGTCGAGCGCGCCGACCTCGAACTGCAGGCGGCCGCGTACGACCAGGTGCAGGGCCTCGTCGGTGCTCTTGCCCCCGATCGGCATCGCGAAGCTGAAATCAGCCCAGTCCAGATCGGAGTCGACCGCCAGCGTGCTGGCCGGCGTGCCCTCGTCGAGCTTCTCGACCGAGAACGCCTGCCACTTCTTGTCCACGCCGTCCGGCTTCGGCACGAAGGCGACGAAGTCACCCGTGGGGAGCAGGATCGTCAGGCGACCGAACCACACCGCCAGCAGGTACGTCCCGGGCGGGCAGGTGCCCTCGATGGTCTCCGGCACCTTGGCCCGGCCGCGGCGGCGCGTGCGCTTCTTCTTCTTGCCGTCCTTGGGCGCGAGCTCCTCGGGCTTGCGCACGAGGACCGGCGTGATCGGGATGTCGCTGTGGAGGATGCCCAGCGTGAAGAAGGGATCCTCGGTGGCGGTCTTCGTCCGCAGCGTCGTGGCCTTCTTGAAGCTCGACGGGCGCTTCCAGGCCTTCTTCATGTCCTCGAGCCCAGCCTCCCGGAGGAAGGAGTCGTGGGGCACGAGCACGACGGAGTGCGAGCGGCCGCGGACGAAGACGTGGTTGTCGGGCGAAGCCGTGGGCTCGACCCAGTTGCGCGTCACCGAGCCGACGAAGCGGTCCCGTGCCAGGATCTCGCCGCGCATCTTGTTGGCGACGTTCGCACGACGGACCATCGGGCCCAACTGGTCGCGTCCCGACTTCATGTACGACGCGAGCCGGAAGCCGACCCACTGGAAGAAGTTCTCCGGGTACGGGGGCGCGTCCGGGCCACCACCCACGAAGTTGCGGCAGGCGCTGCGCAGCACGAGCATCTCGCCATCACCGGCGCCGCCGCCGCGGATGACCTTCACCCACTGCCCCATGGCCTTGTGGTGGCCGGCGCGGCTGTTGCGGTAGGGGCTGAACCAGGAACTCGTCCACTCTGCCACGTTGCCCACCATGTGGTGGCAGCCGCACCAGGAGCGCCCGTCACCGTCCAGGGGGCCGAGGGCCTCGTCGCCGCTCGGGTTGGCGCCGTTGCGCGAGCCCACCGGGAGCGTCGTCGGCTCGTAGCGGTCGTTGGTGATCTTGCCGCCCCAGTTCGCGTACAGGGCGTTCGGCGGGAACTGGTTGCCCCAGGGGAAGGTCGGGGCGCGCGGGCCGCGTGCGGCCCACTCCCACTCCTGCTCCGTGGGGATGTGCATGCCGGCCCACTCGGCGAAGCGCTCGGCGTCGTTGTAGGAGACGAAGCGGACCGGGCGGTCCTCCTCACCGGGCGGCGGGTTCATGTCCGGCCAGTCCGACGGGGCCAGGTGCGAGTAGTACGAGAGCTTCAGCGTGCGCGGGAGCGGCTCGAAGCGCAGCTTCTTGGCCGTGGCGTACTCGTCGATCGCGCCGTCGGGACGCTTGACGAGGAACTCCTCCATGCGCGCCTCGAACGACTTCCAGATGATGTCCTTGTTGGCTCGATAGAACTGGATCCAGACCTGCTGCTTGGGGTTCTTCTGCTGGTCGGGCGAGAGCTTGGCGAGGTGCGCGGAGATCTCGTCGAGGTTGGCGAGGCTGCCGCGGGCCGTGTCGTACGTGACCACGTGGTCCTTGAGGAAGACGTGGTACTGGGCGTTGGTGACCTCGTACTTCCCGATGAAGTACGGGCGCAGGAAGGTCGGGTGGTACGGCGTCTCGTACTTGAAGAGCTTCTGGTGCTCCGGCGGCCGGCCGGCCAGCAGCCCGCTCAGGAACGGACGCTCGGAGCCGATGCGGACGCGGCCCCCCTCGAGGAAGGCCATCCCCGCGGGGATGGGCGCCGGCGGCTCGGCCTGGGTCGGCGCGGGCTCGCGCGCCTCCGTCTCCCCCGCCTTGGGTTCCTCGTCCTTGGGTTCCTCCTCCTTGGGCTCCTCCTCCTTGGGCTCCTCCTCCTTGGGCTCCTCGTCGGCGGGGTCGCCCTCGGCGGGTTCCTCGCCCTCGGGCGCGTCGTCGCCCTTGGCCGGCTCCTCCTTCTTGGGCGGATCCTCCTTCTTGGGCGGATCCACGGGCTTGGAGGGGTCGTCCTCCGCGATGGCCGCGCAAGGCAGCAGCATCGTGAGCACAAGGCATGCAAGAAGAAGCGTGAGGCGGTTCAGCATGGCGCCGGGAATCCCGATCGAAGGGGGTAAGGGGACGGCCGTGCGGCCTGCGCGAAGCGTAGCACGCACGGGCGCGGCCGGTGGTGCGCACGCGCAGCGCTCGTGCTGCCTGGGCAACGCTCCGGCGAGGCCCTGGCGGTGCCGGCGGAGGCCGTGCACCACCGCCATCCCTTGGGGAGGAAAGCGTCATTTTCTCCCATATGTTGTGATTCGGGCGTTGCGACGCCGCTGATCTTCCCTATCCTGACAGTGGGACCGGATTCCCCCGGCGCGGAGCAGCTCGCCAGAGCCTGCGCGCGTGCTGCGTGGTGGCCCAAGTGGCCGGTACGTGACGGATGGGGGCGTCAGGCGCTGCCGAACGGCCCCGGGAGACTCGGGCGCTGCGCTGCGGGAACGCCGGCGCTGCTCCGGGATGCCGGCCTGGACACCAGGTCGGCTTGAAACGCAGGGAGGCTCGACATGGGTAACTTCGAGAAGCTGTCCGTACTCGTGATCGTGGTCATCATCGTGATGATCCTGGTCGTCGCGATCTACACGTGGACCGACAACCCCGACCAGTCGGCGACGACGGCCACGGGTGGCGGCCAGAACGTCGCCGGGCCGGCTGGGGCCAACGGCAGTGGTCTGGATCGGCCGGTCGAGCCCGACCCTGCGCCCTGGGTGAATCTATTCCCGGAGCCGAAGGAGGAGCCCGTGCTTCCGCCGGTGCCCGCGCCCGGCCCGAAGGTCGATCCCATCCGTACGCCGGAGCCGACACCCGATCCGAAGCCGGAGCCCAAGCCCGAGCCCGCCAGCGGTGAGCCGTGGATGTACACGGTCAAGGCCGGCGACACCTTCTCCGAGGTCGTCATGCGCGAGCTCGACTCGATCCGCCATCAGGGCGCCGTCCAGAAGCTCAACCCGGGCCTGGACATCAACAGCCTGCGCATCGGTCAGCAGATCAAGATGCCCCCCAAGGGCATCGTCTCCAACAACCCGCCCAAGGTCGGCGGCGAGACCCCCGCGGCCGGTAGCAGCCGGCCCACGCCCGGTCAGAAGTACACGACCCGTCGTGGCGACACCCTCGAGAAGATCTCGAAGCGCGCCTACGGCACGTTCGACTACTGGGGCGAGATCTGGGCGAGCAACCTCGCCACGCTGAACGCCCCGGAAGACATCGCCCCCGGCATGACGCTCATCATCCCGCCGAAGCCGACCTTCGCCGGTCGCCCCGCGCGCTCCCGCAACAAGTAGCGTTCGCGGCGGCCCGGTCGCCGAAGCCGGCAGGCCCGAAGGCAGCAGGCCCGCAGGCGCTTTCGGAGCCAGGAGAGCCTGGACCCCGCAGGTCAGCGGCCTGTCGAGCCGGCGTCGCCAGGGAGGCCGGGCCTCGGCCGAGGCGGCGGAGCAGGGGCCTGTCCTGCGCCCCGGCGTCGGTAGCATGGCGCGGGTGTGTGCCCCGCCCGACCCCAGTCCGCCCGAGCCGCGCCCGCCCCTGGCTCGCTCGTCGGCTGCCGGGGCCGCGTCCTCCCCCGGGCACGTGCTGGAGCTGACCGCCATCCAGGCCGGGGC
>JARGNS010000417.1:290-3702 GCA_029213105.1 Planctomycetota bacterium | reverse complement strand
GGCCGCCGAAGAAGCTGACGAACCCCAGCGTCACCGCGCCGATCGACGCGATGAAGCCCGCCTTGCGTGTGCCGCGCCCTACGCTCATCGTGCGCTGACTAGTCGCCGCACGCGTCTTCGCGGTTGTCGCGCAGATCGAAGATCGTGCTGAGCTGCGCCAGGTCGAAGAGCTTCCGGACCTCCGGCGTCAGACCGCAGAGCCGCAGCTTGCCGCCGTACTTCCCGACTGCCTGCAGCGCCTCGATCAGGGTCGCCAGTCCGCTCGAGTCGATGAACCCGACGGAGGTCAGGTCGACGACCAGCGGGGAGGCCTGCTGGGTCAGGGCCTCCCGCAGATGACCGCGGAGCTCGGGGCTGGTGTGCATGTCCACCTGGCCCTCGACGATGAAGAGGCTGGCGGAGCCCTTGGTTTCCTGGCTGACCTTCATGAGGATTCCTTTGGTTGGGTAACGAGCTTCACCATCGTGAGGGTAGTACCGCCGTGGGCGTTCTCGCGATACTCCACGCGGTCCATGGTGGTCTTGATGAGATGAACACCCAAGCCGCCGGGACGCACGTCCTCGAGGGGTCGGGATGCAATGTGCTTCGGATCGATGAAGAGGCCGTAGTCGATCAAGTCCAGACGCAGTGACTCGTCGGTGGCGCGCACCTCGAGGTCGATCGGCTTGGTCAGGACGCCGCCGTAGGCGTGACGGATCACGTTCGTGACCGCCTCCGTGACGGCGAGCAGGACGCGGGTGCGCAAGTCGGAATCGAAGCCCACGAGCGTGGCGCTCTCGCCCACGAGCGCGCGCAGGAGCGGCAGATAGCGCGGATGCGACGGCATGCGGAAGGCCACGTGATCCAGCGTCTCGCCGGACGGGGAGCGGTCGGCATCACTCACCGGCACCCCCTGCGCCGCGGGCTGCCCACCAGGACTGCCAGCGGCGGATGTGCTCCGCGCGCTCGACCCGCCCCTCGAAGGGAAGGTAGCCGGTGTCGTGCCCGGTCATCGCCCGCAGCGCGGCATGCGCTTGCATGCGCACGGCCTCGTCCTCGTCGTCGAGCATGGCAATCAGCTCCGGCACGTAGGCCTCATCCCCCGAGGCCTCCACGAGCTGCACGGCCTGGGAGCGGCGCGTGCCGCTGGCGCTGTACAGATCGACGTCCGGGTCGACCGGGCGCGGCGCATCCGAGGCGCAGCCGGCCAGCAGGGCGAACGCGGCGAGCAGGCACGGCAGGCGATTGCGGGGGGCAGCCACGAGCGCGGATTCTCAAGCACCACGCTTGGCAGGTCAACGAATCAACCCTCAATCGTGCCGCAGCCCCCCGGCTCAGCGGATCAGCCCCGCCTCGCGATACCAGGCGGCCGTCGTGGCGAAGCCGGCCTCCAGGGGGGTGTCGGCCCGCCAGCCCGTGGCTTCCTCCCGCGCGCGGGGGCTGCAGGTCCAGTCCCCCGTGGCGACCTCGCGCATGCGCTGGCCGCCGAGGACCGACGAGCGCCCGGTCCACTGGGAGCCCAGGTCCACCACGGAGCCGAGCAGGCGCATGAAGCTCTCCGGCACGGGCAGACGGCGGGTGACCCGGCCCACGGCCGCCTCGGCGGCCGCCACGATGTCGAGCAGGCTGACGATCTCGGCGTGGGCGGCGAAGTAGACGCCTCCCCGGGTCGTGTCGCTGCGGGCCGTCGCGACGAACGCCTGGGCCAGATCCGCGGCATGGACGAGGCTGTAGCGCTTCTCGGGCCGGCCGGCCACGAGGGCGAAACCGCGCGCGGCAGACTGGAAGAGCGGCAACCACGCTTCGTCCCGCGGTCCGTAGACACCCGGCGGCCGCAGGATGCTCACGGGCACGCGATCGGCCCACGCCGTGGCCGCACGCTCCGCGGCCAACTTGCTTTCGGCGTACCAGGTCACCGGCGCGCAACGGATCGACTCTTCCGGCACGGCGCCCGCCCCCACCGGGCCCGTCACGGAGCTGCTCGAGCACAGGACGAAACGACCCGAGAGCCCAGCGGTCGCCGCCGCCTCCAGCAGGCGCCGTGTGCCCCCCTCGTTGGTGTCGAGCATCGCCTGGCGGCTGAGGCTGCTGGTCAGGCCGGCCAGGTGGTAGACCTCGTCCACCCCCGCCAAGGCCGCCACCAGCCCATCCGGGCGCCGCAGATCCCCCGCCACGACCTCGACGTCGAGCCCGGCGAGGGCGGGCAGAGGCCCCTGGCGCCGCGACAGGCAGCGCACCTCGGCGCCCTGCGCGAGCAGCAGGCGAACCAGGTGGGAACCGATGAAGCCGTGGCCGCCTGTGACGAGTGCGCGCATGGAGCTCCGAGGATAGCGGTCGCCGCGCCCGGGGGCGCGAGCGGGCAGGGGCTCGCCTCAGTTGACGGGTCCCTGGGCACCCCTAGGATGGGGCGGCTTCCGCGAGGATGATCCGACGATCGTGGCCGGGGATGCCGAGCCAACGGACCGACGAGGGCCCCGACTTGGACGTGTTCAGCAAGGCCTACCGTTATCGGCGGGCCAATGATCTCATCGACGCCGGCCTCTACGGCTGGTTCAGACCGATCCAGGAATCCCACGGGGGGACCCGGGTCATGATCGACGGGCGGGAGCTCGTGATGGCCGGGTCGAACAACTACCTCGGCCTCACCCACCATCCCCAGGTCATGGAGGCGGCGCGGCGCGCCATCGATCACTTCGGCGTCGGCTGCACCGGCTCGCGCTTCCTGAACGGCACCCTCTCGATCCACGAGGAGATGGAGGAGCGCCTGGCTCGCTTCCTCGGCAAGGAAGCCTGCATCACGTCCGGCACCGGCTACCAGACCAACGTCGGCGCCATCGCCACCCTCGCCGGCAAGAGCGATGTCATCTTCGGCGACCGTGACAACCACGCGTCGATCATCGACGGCGCCCGCCTCGCGTTCGCCCGCCACCTCAAGTATCGCCACAACGACGTCGAGGATCTCGAGCGCCTGCTCGAGACCACCGCGATCAGCGACGACGGCGGCCGCTTGATCATCACGGATGGCGTCTTCTCGATGCTCGGTGACCTCGCCCCCCTGCCCGAGATCGTGGCGCTCGCCAAGCGCTACGGCGCCCGGGTGATGGTGGACGATGCGCACGCCGTCGGCGTCGTCGGTGCCGGCGGCACGGGCACGCCGGAGCACTTCGGCGTCCAGGACGACGTCGACCTCGTGATCGGCACGTTTTCCAAGTCCTTCGCCTGCCTCGGCGGCTTCGTCGCGGGGCCCAAGACCATCGTCGACTACATCCGCCACACGAGTCGCTCGATCATCTTCTCGGCCAGCGTCACACCGGCCAGCGTGGCCACCGTGCTGGCGTGCCTCGACATCATCGAGGCCGAGCCCGAGCGCCGCGAGCGCCTGTGGGCCAACGTGCGTCGCATGAAGGAGGGCTTCGAAGCGCGCGGCTTCGAC
>JARGNS010000417.1:0-271 GCA_029213105.1 Planctomycetota bacterium | reverse complement strand
AACAAGCTGCTGTTCGAGGAGGGGGTGTTCGTCAACCCCGTCCTCCCGCCGGCGGCGCCGCCCGGGATGAGCCTCCTGCGCACCTCGTACATGGCGACGCACACGGAAGAGGATCTCGACTCGATCCTCGCGGCGTTCAAGCGGGTCAGCGAGAAGCTCGGCATCCTCGGCTGATCCAGCGCCCGTCACTCCGAAGCGGCTGCGCCGCGCGCGCAAGCCGGGAGCCTCCCCATGCAGCCCTTGCGCATCGAACCGGAGACGAGCAAGGCGG
>JARGNS010000416.1 GCA_029213105.1 Planctomycetota bacterium | reverse complement strand
GGTCTTCGAGGAGACGTTCCCCACACCGACCGATCCCGGCAGCGGCGGCGGTGGTGGCACCACGCCGCCCCCCACCCCGAGCCAGCCGCCGGTCTGGACACCCGACGCCGCGGTCCATGGCCGGACGGCACTCTTCGGCGCCTTCCCCTCGGACCTCGTCCGCTTCGGCGACACGCTCTTCGTCACGGATGCGGATGCCGTCGAAACGACCGGCGCGCGCATCCTGGCGTATGACATCGCCGGTGCGACGCCCCAGGTCTCCAGCCGCTTCGCCAGCACCACGATCCGGGCAAGCGATCTGCGCGACAGTGCAGGACAGGCGGGCGACGCCGCGGCACCGATCGGGTTCGGCTACTTCCTCGGCGACCTGACGATCGTCAGCCCCTCCCTGGGCTTCGTACTGGCCAACGCCGGCGGCTCGGACAGCACACCGACGTTGAGCAACCTCATCGTCTTCGATCCCACGCGCGGGACCATCCGCCAGGTGGTCGATCTCGCCAACGCGTACGCCATCGCGGGGCTTACGTTCGACTCCAGCGGCAACGCCATCCAGGACGCGGCGTACACCCAGTCGGGTGCCGAGGCCCTGTGCTACATCGACAACGGCAACGGCAGCGGCCGGCTCTACGTCGCCATGAGCAACCTGCTCTTTGCCGCCCCCTCCAACGGCGCGACCAAGTTGCCCGGCACGATCCAGGTGCTCGACGTCGCTCCGGCCAGCCCGACACCCGTCACGTTCGCGGGCAACGGGGCCGGCGGCTCGTTCGTGATCCGCACGCAGGCCTTCAACCCGGTCGCGATCGATGACATCGCCGTGCCGCCGGCTGCCCCGGGCCTGCCCGCCCGCAGCCGCCTCCTCGTGACCTGCGCCGGCACGACCGACTACGACAGTGCGTTCAACCTGGTCCCCACCACGGTCAGCACCGTGGAGGCCTACGATGCCAGCAGCGGCGCGTTCGAGGGGCGATTCGACCTGGGTCTTGCGGGCCTGGCCGCGGTCCGGCCGGCCCTGGGCTACGACGGCGCGGGTCACTTCGTCGGCTTCTACCCCTCGAGCGTCACCGGCGAACTCTATCTCCTGCGTCTCGACGGTCTCCTGGCCGACCCCATCAACCCCAACACCCTGGCCGTCCTGCGGGGCCCCTTCAACGGCATTCCCGTCACGGCGGCCGAGCGCGGCGGCCCGGGCGGCAACCTGACCGGGGTCGCCCTCTCCCCGGACGGACGCACCCTGGCGGTGACCGGCTTCGGTGACCTCTTCGCCTTCCCGACCGCGATCCCGGGGCAGCTGTTCCTCATGGCCCTGCCCGCCGACCTGGTCACGGGCAGCAGCTTCGGCGTGGACTTCGTGCCCGGCGCCACCCGCTTCGCGGCGACGCCCGGGCGCACCCTGGGCGGCGTCGTATTGGCCCCGGGCGACGGGGCTCGCCCCGACGTGTACGTCAACGTCAGCGGAACCCTGGACGCGAGCTTCCTCGGCAACGGCTCCGCCTCCCTCGGTTCCCTGCAGACCCACGGCCTGATCCGCTAGCGCTGGCCGCCGGGTAGGATCGGGCGTCCATGCAACGACGCCCGTCCTTCCTCGCCCTGCTCGCCCTCCTTGCGCTGGCGTGTGCGGCTGCCACGCCGGCGGCCGCCGAAGACGCCCCGCCCGCACGCTACGAGAAGATCCGCGTGATCGACTTCGAGGGTGACATCGAGGCCCTCGTCCACGCCTACGTCAAGCGCCGCGTCGAGGCCGCGGTGGAGGAGGGCGTCGACTGCATCGTCCTGCGCGTCGACTCGTTCGGCGGCACGGTCCTGCATTCCAAGATGATCGGCGACCTCCTCCTGGAGGTCCCGGCGCGGGTCCACACGGTCGCCTGGATCCCCACGAAGGCGATCAGCGGCGCGGCCATGATCTCGTTGGCTTGCCGCGAGATCGTGATGGCCCCCACCGCATCCATCGGTGACAGCCAGCCCATCACCGAGGGGGCGGGCGGCAAGCCCGAGCCGGTCGGCGAGAAGTACGAGAGCCCCCTCCGGACCTGGTTCCGCACCTACGCCGAGCGCAACGGCTATCCCATTGCCCTCGTCGAGGCGATGGTGAGCGCGAGCATCGACGTACTGGAGGTGCGCCCCAAGGGCGGCAGCACGGAGCGCTTCTACATCCGTGGCGCGGACTACCGCGAGGCGGAGGACGACGCCGAGCTCGTGCCGGGGCACCGCAAGGTGAACCTGGAGCAGGTCGGTCCCGCCGTGGTGCGCAAGGGCGAACTCCTCACGCTGACGACCGCCGAGGCCCTGCGCCATGGCTTCGTCCAGCGCCGCTTCGACGGCGGTCCGCCGTCCGGCGAGGAAGCGCTCCTCGCGGTGCTCAAGGCGCCCGGTGCCGAGGTGTCCTACACGGCCATGACCTTCAGCGAGAAGGCCAGCAAGTGGCTCCTGAAGCTGGCCGGCATCCTCTCGGCCCTCGTGGCCCTCGCGGTCCTGCTCTTCGTCTGGCAAGGGCCTGGCTTGATGACCATCATCGGTGGCGTCGCGCTGCTGCTTGTCTTGATGATCAACGCGACCGCCGAGCAGCTGCACGGGTTCCCCATCTTCCTGATGTTGCTGGGCGTTGCGCTCCTCGCCGCCGAGGTGTTCCTGCTGCCGGGGTTCACGATTCCCGGGTTCCTGGGCATCGCGAGTCTCGTGTTCGGACTCCTGCTGCTCGCCACGGGACGCACGCCGGACAACCTCGGTGAGCTGGACACGGGCGTGATGCTCGGCTTCGGCCTGCAGTTCGTCGCGACGGTGATCATCGGGGCTGTCGCCCTGGTCGTCCTCGGACGCTTCGTGCCGCGCTTCGGCCCGGCGCGGCGCATGATCCTCACCGCGGGCGGCAACGAAACGCCGGTCGCAGCACCCCGGGCCGAGGCGGCCTTGCCCGGCCTCGGGGCGACGGGCACGGCCCGCTCCCCGCTGCGCCCCGCGGGCAGCGCGGACTTCGCCGGCACGCTCGTCGATGTGGTCAGCGTCGGCACCTACATCGAGGCCGGCCGGACCGTGCGCGTCGTGGCCGTCGAGGGTGCGACGGTCAGCGTCGAGGAGGCCTCCGCATGATCACGGCCATCATCCTCGCGCTGGTCGGCCTCGGCTTCGTCCTGGCCGAGGTGTTCTTCCCGTCGCTCGGCGTGTTCGGCATCATCGCCGGGGCCTGCATCATCATGGCCAACGTCCTCGCGTTCGAGGAGGGCGACGCCGCCGGCTACACGTTCATGGTGGCCTCCGTCGTACTCGTGCCGCTGGTGGTCCGCTGGGGCTTCCAGGTGCTACCCAAGCTCCCCTTCGGCAAGCGCATGATCCTCTCGGCCCCCGTCGGCGACCCCGGCGGCGGCCTCCCCGACCTGGCCCACCTCGAGGGCCGTACCGGCACGGCACTGACCGACCTGCGCCCTGGCGGCATGGCCCGCATCGATGGCGAGCGCCTGTCCGTGGTCTCACTCGACGGCATGCTCGACAAGGGCACCCCGCTCCTCGTCACCGGAATCGAGGGCGCCGAAGTGCGCGTTCGATCCAGAAAGACACCCGCATGATCCAGCTTCCTCCGGCCCTCCTGACCATGGCCATCGACCTCGGGGAGATCCTCTTCTGGGTCGGCCTGTTGGTCGTATTCGTCCTGGTCATCATCTTCCTGAAGTTCTTCAAGCTCTGGGTCCAGAGCTACTTCAGCAATGCCAGCATCA
>JARGNS010000415.1 GCA_029213105.1 Planctomycetota bacterium | reverse complement strand
GCCGACAACCTCACGCGCGACCTCACGCACGAGTTCCGCCATGGCGGGGTCGTTCACGGTCGGCCGCATCAGCCGGTCGAGATCCAACTCGGCCGTGCAGTCATGCGCCGCGGCCGTGCCGTGCACGATGCGCTCGATGTGCCCGGGGAGCGACTCCCACACGCCGAGGTCGAAGCTGCGTGCCGTGCCCCGTAGCTCGACCACATCCGGGATGATGTTGAACGCCTCCCCCCCGTGGATCGCCCCGATGGTGATCACGGCCGCAGCCAGCGGGCTGACGTTGCGCGCGGCCACCTGCTGCAATGCCGTCACCACGTGGGCCGCGGCGAGGACGGGATCGCGCGCCTCGTGGGGCATGGCACCGTGCCCGCCGGTGCCACGGATGCGGATGGTGAACTCATCGACCGACGCCATGAAGGGCCCATCGGTGATGGCGACCTTGCCTGTCTCCAGGTGATTCCACAGGTGGAGGCCGAAGGCCGCGTCGACCTGCGGCTCCTCCAGGACACCATCCTCGATCATGGCAAGCGCGCCATTGCCCCCCTCTTCGGCGGGCTGGAACATGAGCTTGATCCGTCCATGCGCCGGGGACGCGACGCGCCGGAGGATCCGGGCTGCCCCCAGGGCCATGGCCGTGTGGCCATCATGGCCGCATGCGTGCATCACCCCCGCCTTGGTGGAGGCGTAGGCCACCTCGTTCTGCTCCTGCAGGGGCAGCGCATCCATGTCGGCGCGCAGCAGCACGCAAGGCCCCTCGCCCGCGCCCTCGAGCGTCGTGACGACACCCGTCCGCCCCACGCCGGTGCGCGTCGCGTAGCCCAGGTCCCGCAGGCGCTCATCCACGAGCGCCGCCGTGCGGGTCTCCTCGTACTTCAGCTCGGGATGGGCGTGGATGTCACGGCGCGTGGCAACGAGCTCGTCGCGTTCTTCGGCGGTGGGCTTCAGCAGATCGCTCATGGGGGCTCCCTCGGTCCGGACCGGAGGATAGGCCCGGCAGAGCCCACAGGAAACCGCGACCCGGAGCGCCGCCGCGGGTATCAACGACAGACCTGGAGGATTCCCCATGCCCACGCAACGCCGCCATGGCCCTGACGTCCCCCTTAAGCCCACCCTCTGCATGCTTCCGCGCGCCGTAGCCCTGGCCGTCGGACTGCTGCTGGGGCTCGCCGCCGCCCCTGCGTGGGCCGAGGACGCCCCCCGCGAAGTGGACACCAAGGCCCAGGCCGCGGCCCTCATCGAGGGCTTCAAGTCCAAGAGCCCCGAGATCCGGGTCAAGGCGGCCACCCAGGCGAAGGACGTCCAGCACGACTCCCTCACGAGCCCGCTCGTGAAGCTCCTCTCCGACAAGGAGTGGGGCGTGCGCGAGGCGGTCATCGCGGCGCTCGCCACCCGCCAGAGCAAGGCCGCTCGCAAGAAGGCCTCCAGCAGCCTCGTGGCGCGCCTGCCGCGCCTGACCAAGGACACGGTCGATGAGGAGGAGTTGCTGCTCGCCATCGAGGCCCTGGGCGCACTCGAGCAGCCTGCCGCGGTCAAGCCGCTGCTGGGCGGCATCAACCTGGAGACGGACATCCGCATCGTGCGGGCCCGCATGAATGCCGTCGCGAACATCCCCGACAAGAAGGCCATCGAGGGCCTGATCGACTTCCTCGCACGAGGCCGCCGCGGCGGGGCTGGTGCCCAGCGCGACGCCGCGCGCAAGGCGCTGCAATACGCCACGGGGGCGGATGCCCGTGCTCGCGACCACAAGTCCTCCGGCCGCGACGCCGACCGCTGGCGTGCCTGGTGGCGCGAGAACGAGAAGCACTTCGACTTCGAGGCGGTCAAGGCCGCCCGCGCCCAGGCCGCTGCCGATGCTGCCGAAGAGGCAGCCAAGGCCGAGGCCAAGAAGGAGGCACGCGCCAAGCGCAAGCGCGACAAGGCGAAGCAGGGCAAGAAGCAGGGCAAGAAGCCGAACAAGCCTGCCGGCGAGCCCAAGCCTGCCGCTCCGGCCATCCCGGACTAGCCCGGCGCCTCGCCGCCCGACTGGTGGCGCTCGAGCAACTCGTAGAGCACCGCGCTGGCGCACATCGCCACGTTGAGGCTGTTCGTGATGCCGCGTACGGGCAACTCCGCGATCTCCTCGGCCAGCGCCAACAAGGGAGCGCCGACACCTGCCCGCTCGTGACCGAGCACCAGGATGGTGCGACGGCCGTAGTCCACCTGCCGCCAGGGTCGGCTGCCCGCCCCCTGCTCCAACGCCACCACGCGCCAGCCTTCGGCCTTCAGGCGCTGGACCTCGGGCACAGGGTCCTCGAGGTGCCGCCAGGGAAGCACCTCCATGCTGCCCCCCACCCCGGTCTTGGCGATGCGGTTGGTGGCGTGCTCGCTGACCCCCGGGTAGGCGGTGATCCCGGCCAACCAGAGGGCCTGCACGTTGACGCAGTCGCAGAGGCGAAACAGGAGGCCCACGTTCGTGGCCGAGCGGATGTCATCCAGCAGGACGATCACGGGCAGGCGACTCGCCTCGCGCTCCTCCTCCGACGGTCGGCCCGCCACGAGGTCATCCGTGCTGTGACGCCGAAACGTGCTCACGCTCCGTCGCTTCCCGACACGGCACGGTCCTCGGCGGGGCTCCACGGGAAGAGGATCCAGCGCTCGGTAGCCAGCGTCGCGGCAGCCCACACACCGTGCGCGCTCTCCGCGTCCCCGATGCGTGCGAGTCCTTCCTCGGCCTGGGGCCTCTCGTCTCCGATCCGCGCGACCAGCACGGCGTAGGACGCCTGCGGGTACAGGCCCTGCAGGAAGCGCAGCGTGGCGCCGGAGTCGACCATCTCATCGATGACGAGGGTGCGCTCCGGCGCACCGGAGGGCCCCGTTGCCGGCGGCGCGGCTCCGAGCATCCGAGGCACGGGTGCCTTCGCGGAACCGTCGTAGAGCGCCACCTGGACCGTCTCCACGCGCTTCACGCCCAGGGCACCCGCCACCAGGGCGGCGGGAATCAACCCGCCGCGCGCCACGGCGACCACGCGATCGAACTCCGCCACGCCGCTCACCACCGGCAACTTGGTAGCCAGTTCGGTCGCGAGGCCCTCCACGTCATGCCAAGCCAGCTCGGAGGTGATCGTCGCCATGGAGGCGAACGATACCAATAGGTTGCACATGGCGGCCTTGGCGCGACGAGAGCCCGACGTAGGCTGGGACGCGTTGGAGTTGAGATCTTGCCTGACACTGTCCCGGGGCATCTGCCGATCTTCGCCTATGGCACCCTCAAGCAGGGATTCCGCAACCATGCTGCCTACTGCCGGGGCGCCGTGGAGGTGCATCCGGCCGACACCTGGGGCCGCTTGTATGTCTGGCAACCCGGCATCCCCATTCTGCACGTTCCCGACGATCGCATCCTGCTCACGGGCACCCAGGATCGGAGGGCCGACATCGTGGCCGGCGGCACCCTCGCCACCAGCACGGCGCCGGCGCTGGCGACCAAGCGCCCCCGCGGTCGGGGGTGGCGCCGCATCCAGGGCGAGTTGCTCGTGTTCCCGGACGCCGTGGAACGGCTGCGGCTGCTCGATGCCTTCGAAGGGGTCCATCCCATGCCGGCGAAGCGCACCTACGAGCGCGTCCTCCTGCCGGTGCGGCGTCACAGCTCAAGCCACGGAGCCGAGGGCATGACGACCGCCTGGGCCTATGTCCTGCCCGCGTTTGCCGACATGCCCGACGTGCCCCTCGCCACCGATG
>JARGNS010000414.1 GCA_029213105.1 Planctomycetota bacterium | reverse complement strand
CGCGGTGGCAGGCCGTGCAGAGGCCCTTGACCGTGGCGAAGTGCTTCTTCGAGGCCTTGAGGTCGCCGGCGCGGATCGCCTTCTCGAGCTCGATGGTCGCCTCCTCGGAGGCCTTCAGGTACGCGAGGAACACCTCGCCCTGATCCTTGCACTCCTGATCGGTGCGCGCCATTTCGCGGAAGAGCTCCCACAGCATGCGGGCCTCGTGCGCGGGCGAGACGTCGGGATGATCCTTCGGCGTCTGGAAGCCCTCGGCCTTCGAGAGCTTCAGGTTCTCCCAGCGAGCCGACGTGTCGACCATCGTCGCGCGCAGGCCCTGGGGAACGACCTTCTCCGGCAGCGGGCCCACCTTCGCGAGGGCCTCGGCACTCGGGACCGTGTACTCGCGCACCGTCTGCCACAAGCCTTCGTAGGCCGGGTTCGTGCCGGAGCGCGTCAGGCCGTTGATGCCGGTGCTCGGCGTGATGCCGTCCATGCGGATGCGCAGGATCTGGGCGGCGCACGGACCGCGGTGGCGGCCGTGGTGGCAGTGGACGTAGATCGGGCCGCCATCGTTGTCGCCCGAAGCCGCGATCTGCAGCGCGGCCTTGGCGGGGATGCCGTCGTAGCCGATCGGCACGTGGACGTAGCGCAGGCCGTACTTCGCCGCGAGCTCGAGCTCGGGCAGGGAGCCGTCGACGCTCAGCACGGTCTTGTAGCCGAGGGCGGCGAGGTGCTTGAACGCGATATCCCCCATGGGCTGCGCACCCTGCCCCACATTCTTCGACCAGCGGATGTAGTGGTGCAGGCCCTTGGGGTCGCCGTGGTCGTCGTACTCGATGCCCTCGACGCGCAGGTCGGCGACATCGCGCTCGGTGCGATCCAGCGGTGCCGTGCCGGGACCGCTGGCCGCGGAGGTGTCGCCGCAGCCGGCCAAGGGGAGGACCACGCCAAGCCCGAGGATCAAGGCGGAGAGGAGACGCAGCGAACTGTACGGATGACGCTTCATGCCCGCTCTACTGCACAGGCCGTACCAGCGAGGAGAGCCCCATTCATGGGGGCCCCATGTCGCCCAGGGGCACCACCCGTAGCCGAACCGTAACGCCTGGGTGTCACCTGGCGTCGCCCCCCCCCCCACGGGGGGGCGGGCGGCTCAAGGCGAGCGCCTAGGCGCTTGTCGCCATGCCGCTCTCGATCCCCAGGACCGTGAGCTCGCGGACCTTGCCGCCGATCTCGAGACGCACGGACTCGCCCGTGGCGCGGCCCATGAGGGCCTGCCCGAGCGGCGTCTGGTAGTTGATGATCCCCTGGGCCACGTCCGCGTCGGGCGGGCCGAAGAGCGTGTAGGTGATCTCTTCGCCCCCCGCGTCCTTCAGGCGCACGCGCGACCCCACCGACACGGCGTCCGTCCGGATGATCTCCGGGCGGATGACCACGGCGCGAGCCAGGCTGGCCTTGAGCTCGTTCGCCTTCGCCTGCAGCAGCGACTGCTTCTCGCGGGCGGCGTGGTACTCGGCGTTCTCGCTGAGGTCGCCGAACTCGCGCGCACGCGCGATCTCCTTGGCGTTGGCGGGCATCTCGTCGTTCGTGATGCGATCGAAGTCCGCGCGCCAGCGCTGGATGCCATCCGCGGTCATGTAGATCTGGGTGGCGATCTCCTCCTCGGTGGCATCCTTCAGCGCGCCCGGGTGATCGCGCAGGATGCTGTCCTGCAGACGCTCGAGCGAGCGGCCCTTGAGGGCGCGGTTCTGACCGAGCATCTTGATCATGTGGCGCGCCTGGTCTTCGTCGGCGCTCTTCGATGCGGCCACGGCGAGCGCGCAGTTCTTCTCGGTGAGCAGCTCGACGAGGCGCTGCACCGCAGCCTTGTCGCGGACATCCGCATCCTTGTCGTCGGAGCCCTTGCGCTGACGGAACTCCACAGCGTCCATGACCTTGAGCACGCGCAGCATGAGCGCGGCGGGGTCGTACTCGCGGGAGATCCAGCGATCGCGTACGAGCCCGCGGCAGTACCAGGCGTAGAGGTTGGGCAGCTGCGCGGGGCGCGCCTCGATCTTGTCGAGCAACTCCTCGAAGAGCTCGGGGCGACCGAGGCCCGAGAAGGTCTCGCCGGCCACGCGGGCGCCAGCGGCGTCATCGCGCATGATGACGTTCATCAGCTTGTCGGGGCCCTCTTCGCCCGCCTTGACGAGCGCGCGGGACGCCTCGACGCGGGTCTTGTCGTCCTCGATCGACGAGACGATCGCGACGGGGTCCTCGGCCTCGAGCAGCGCGGAGGCCAGCTCCTCGTTGAAGTTCTCACCCGTGATGGTGCCGCGTGCGATGACCCAACCGACGCGATCCGCCGCGCGGCGCGTGAGGTTGAGCTCCTTCTCGACGGCTTCTCGGAGGGCGACCTTCGCCTCGTCGTTCGAGCCGACGACCTTGAAGAGCTCCATGACCGCCTTCTGGCGACCGACGGCCGTGGCTTCGCTCTTCAGGGCGCGATCGACCTGGGCCTGGAAGTCGGCCTGGGCGATGTCGTGGAACTCGATGCGCGGATCACGGCCGGGGCCGACGTCGAAGCGCGGATCCAGCAGGGCGTGCTTCTTGGCTTCCTTCCACCAGGTGCTCCAGGTGGAGGTGGCCACGGCGTCGGGCACGAGGGCCTCGCGCACGTTGCGCAGCGGGCAGCGGTTGTTGTAGCGAGCCAAGACCTGGCGAACCATCTCGAGCGGCTCGGCCTTGGCGCGCTTGCGCAGGGCCTTCGGGTCGGCCATGGCCTGCACGCGGATGTCGTCCGCCGCGAGGCGATCGAGCAGGCGCGCGGCGGCCTCGATGGCCATCTCGTGGCCGGGACGCGTACGGAAGTCGATCACGCACTTTCCGCGGTCGGCGTCGTACTCGACGATCTGGCCCACACCCCAGCCCGACTTGTGGAAGACCCACGCGTCCGGCTCGATCTCGAGCAGGCGCTCGAGCATGCGGATCTGGTCGGCAAGGCTGGCCGTGCCGCCCCCCTGCACGCCGCTCTGGTCGAGCAGGTGGTCCAGGTCGGTGCGCTCGGGCGCGGCCTTCTGGGCTGCCTCGACGGCATCGCTGCGGAGGCTGCCCTCGTCCGGCGAGATCGTGGCGAGCTTGGCGAGGACGGGCAGCAGCGGCTGCCAGCGCTCCTTGCTCTTGAGGTCATCGACGAGGAGGCCGAGCAGGCTTCCTGCGAGCCGCTTGCCGCCGGTCTGGCGCGACTGCAGGTCGGCCAGCTCGAGGAAGGGCGAGGGGTCCTGGGGATTGGCTTCGAGCAGCTCGAACCAGATCCTCTCGGTGGCGTCCGTATCGCGGGCAGTGATCGCGCGTCGGAGGTCATCCCATCGGGCCATGCGTCGGTCTCCTGGGCTGCGCTGCGGGTGTTCCGGTCAGCGCACCGTCGGGTCTTGGGAAAAAGCCGTTTTCCACCCATGAATCCGGCGGCCCCACTGGGACCGCCGTGTTCGTCGAGTTGGTACGCCCACAGGGATTCGAACCCCGATCACCGGCTTCGGAGGCCGGTACTCTATCCATTGAGCTATGGGCGCTTGGGACGGAGCATTCTAGGGCCGCTGCTCGTGAGGGGTAGTAGCGCCTGAGCGCTCCCCCGGCCGGATGTGCCCCAAAGCCGCCCCCACCGGGGCACGCTGGGCCTGGCGGCGCAGCCGACACCGGAAGCGGACGGGGCGCGGCCGCCCCGTCCGCCGCCGGGGTCAGGGGTAGTAGCGCCGACCGGGCC
>JARGNS010000413.1 GCA_029213105.1 Planctomycetota bacterium | reverse complement strand
GCTTCCACGGCGGCCGCGCGCAGGTCGCCCGGCAGCTCGATGTCCTGGATGGCCGCATGCACCCCCTCGAGGCCCGCGTGGCGGCCGTGGATGATCAGCGTGCGGTACCACAGCCAGGCGTCGGCGGCGCTGGCGTGCTTCAGGCGCAGGGCCTCGAGCGCCGCGGTGTGGGCGCTCCCGTCGAAGTGCCGCGCGATCGTGCTGACGAGTGCGGCCCGTTGCTGGGCCTTGGGGGCGCGCGGCGCGGCGTAGAGCTTGGCCAGGGTGGTCAGGGCGCGGGCGTCCCCCGTGGCACCGAGCTCGTCGTAGGCGCGGACCTGGGGCCCCAGGGCGCGACTTTTCGAAGCCTGCTTGAGGGCCTGGAGTGCGTCGTCGTAGGCGTTGGCCTGGGCCGCGGGCGGCGTGCCCGTCAGGACGAACAGGAGGGCGGGCAAGACGAGGGGCGCGAGGCGGAGGTAGTGCACGGGCGGATCGTAGCGTCGGGCTCCGCCTTGCGCAGCAGGGGGCTGCGGTTCTGGTGCCGGCGCGGACAGGGCGCTGTCCTGCGCAGGCCGTTGGGTATCTTGGTGGGCCCATGGACGCCATCTACCAGAACGACATCAACCGGGACGTGCGACCCGCCCAGGAGGGGGAGTTCGAGCCCCTCGCCCTCGGGCCGCTGCGCATCTGGCCGCCCGTCGTGCTTGCACCCATGGCCGGCGTCACGAACTACCCCTTCCGCGCCCTCTGCCGTAATTACGGCGCCGGGCTGTACGTGAGCGAGATGATCACGGCCCGGGGGATCGTGAACGACCATCCGAAGACGTTGCGCCTGGCAGGCTTCGGGGCGGACGAAACGCCGCGCTCTCTGCAGCTCTACGGAACCGACCCCGCGTCCCTGGGCGAGGCCGCCCGCCGCCTGGTCTCCGAGGGCAAGGTCGACCACATCGACATGAACTTCGGTTGCCCCGTGCGCAAGGTCACCTCGCGTGGGGGAGGCAGTGCGATCCCGCTGAAGCCCAAGCTCATGCGCCGCCTGGTGGGGGCCGTCGTGCAGGGTGCTGGCGACGTGCCGGTCACGATCAAGTTCCGTATGGGGGTGGACGAGGATCACATGACCTTCCGCGATGCGGGTCGCATCGGGGAGGACGAGGGCTGTGTCGCCGTCGGCATGCACGCACGCACCGCGGCGATGCTCTACGGCGGCGAAGCGCGCTGGGAGGCGATCGGGGAACTCAAGCAGATGCTCTCCATCCCCGTGCTCGGCAACGGCGACATCTGGGAGGCGCAGGATGCCCTGCGCATGATGCGCCAGACCGATTGCGACGGCGTCATCGTCGGGCGCGGCTGCCTCGGGCGGCCGTGGCTCTTCCGCGATCTGGCCGATGTGTTCGACGGTCGTGAGCCGTCCAACCCGCCGACCTTCGGCGAGGTCGTGGACATCATGATCCAGCACGCCGAACTGGTGTGTGCGTGGACCGCCGAGGGCCCCGGCATGCGCATGATGCGCAAGTTCTGCAGCTGGTACACGAAGAGCTTCCCCGGCGGAGCGAAGCTGCGTCCCGCGCTGATGCTCGTGAACTCCGTCGACGACCTGCGCGCCGTGTTGGCGGACGTCGACCGGGACACGCCCTTCCCGCCCGACGGCATGCGCGTCAAGCGTGGCAAGACCTCACGCCAGCAGACCGTCTCGCTGCCCGACGGCTACCTGGACGAACTGGACGACGATACGCCTCCCGAGCCGGGTGCCGAGGTACTCGTCTCGGGTGGTTGATCGGCGGCGGCCTCTCGGACGATTGCACGAGGAGCCGGGCGCGAAGCGCGGTACACCTGCTCGCATGAATCGGCCCCGCCTGATTGCCCTGGACCTCGATGGCACGCTGCTCGACCGCGAGCACGCCGTGTCGCCCCGTGCCACCGCTGCGATCGAGGCGCTGCATGGCTCGGGCAGCGAGGTGATCCTGCTCACCGGTCGGCCGCCGCGCATGACCTGGGACTACGTCCGCGCGCTCGGGCTGGAACACGCCATCGTCTACAACGGCGCCAGCCGCTACGACCTCTCACGGCATGCGTGCGAGCACCACCACCAGCTCACGCGCGATGCGGCGTGCGAGGTGATGGCGCGTTTGCGGGCGGCACACGAGGGCATCGGTCTGGGCATGGAGACCCACCACGGCTGGTACCTGGATCCGACGCTCGAAGAACGGCGCAAGGCCGCGCCGCGGCAGCTCTCTTCCACGCGGCCCGATGGCGTGGGGCCCCTGGAGGACTTCGTCGAGGACGCGGTGATCAAGGTGTTCGCGCGTCACCCGGTGTTGGATGCCCCCGGCATGGCGAGCGCCCTCGAGGGGTTGGATGTGTACGTGACCTGGAGCGGTGCGGGCCTGCTCGAGGTCATGCACCCCACGGTGAACAAGCGAGAGGCGCTCGAGCGCTTCGCCGCCCTGCGCGGCGTCGCCCGGGCCGATGTGGCTGCGATGGGTGATCAGCACAACGATCGCGAGGTGCTGGCCTGGGTCGGCCATGGCGTGGCCATGGGCAATGCGACGGAGGCCGTCCAGGCGGCTGCCGACGAGGTGACGCTGGCCCACGACGAGGATGGCGTGGCGGTCGTGCTCGAGCGCTGGCTCGCGCCGTAGCCCCCGCGCCGTTGTGCGGCCACCCCCGATTGCCTATGCTCGCTTCCCTGGAAGTGGAGGTCGGGATGGCCAAGAAGCGCAAGACGTCCAAGTCGGGCAAGGCGAAGTCAGGCAAGTCCAAGGGCGGCAAGTCCAAGGGCAGCAAGTCCAAGAAGGGAGCGCGAAGTCCCCCAAGCCCCGGGCGGCGGCGAGGACCACCGCCAAGCCGACGGCGGCCACGAAGGCGCCGCGGGACTTGCGCGGCGAGATTCGCGCGCTGCGTGACACCGTCCTCGATGGACTCAGCACCCGTCCCGGCACGACCAACGCCGAGCGGGCGCGGCAGGGCGCCTGGGACACCATCCTCAAGCCGCGCCATGGCGAGGCCCGGCGCAAGCTCGAGGACTTCATGAAGCCCAAGCGCTGGATCATCGGGGAGGGCGAGAGTGATCCGGGCATTGCGCTGGTGCCGTCGCACTTCGATCACGTCATCCGTCAGGTCGTCACGCAGGTCTACACCCGCCTCGGTGGAGCGCTGCGCCAGTACCACTCCGTGCGCGTCGTCTGGAGGCCCAAGCTGCGCTTCGGGGTGAAGAAGGGCTACAACGCGCCGATCGGATCCAAGTCGGCAATCACGCGTCAGCGCAAGGACGCCGAGCGTGAGCGCAAGGAGAAGAAGGAGGCGATGACCCTCCACTACGAGAGGACCCTGGACACCATCCTCGAGGAGTTCGCCGAGAAGCGGACGCTGCTGCGCGGCGTCCTCGATGGTCTGCAGTCTGCGATGGACGGGCTGATGCGGACCGAGGAGAAGCGCCTGCAAGCCCTCGCGAAGGCTGCGCCGGACGAGGTGCGAGCGGCGACCCAACCGCTGCTGAAGGCCCTCAAGGACAAGCGCATCGAGGCCAAGGACTACCGCACCTTGAGCGGGGAGAAGAGCAGCGTCTACGGCACGCGCATGCGCGCCTGGGCCACCCTGCGGACGCGCACGGCCAAGGCTCTGGCGTAGCGGCGGCGCCCGCGGGCCCTACTCCTTGGGTGCCATGCGCTGCGCGGCCATGGCCAGCAGCAGCACGCGGCGATCCGGGTGCCGGCTCGCCGCCCGCCGGGGGTGGCAGACGGCCGTCGCG
>JARGNS010000412.1 GCA_029213105.1 Planctomycetota bacterium | reverse complement strand
AAACGAGCCACGTCCCCGCAGGGCCACCCCGCGAGGACGTGTGTGGTCGTGTGCCGTACTCGGGAACGCGAGGCCGCGCCTTGGCGCGCACCGCCTGCCCCCGAGGGCCCCGGATGGCGAGCCGCGGACCGGATCCGGTCCGCTCCGCGCTCCGCGGCGCAGGCGCCTAGTGACCGAGGACGCGCTGCAGCTCCTCGTTGGAGCTGGCATCGCCGAGGAACTCGTCGGGGTTGTCCGGGTCGGGCTTCGACATGTCGAACTCGGCCCACTCCTTGTAGCGCACGTCGCCGCCGGTGTAGCCGCACACGATGCCGTCGGGGTGGTGCAGGGGGCCGTCGTCGTCGTCGCAGATCAGGAGCGTGCCGATCTTCTCCTGGTCCGGCGTGATCAGGAAGTCGCGCTCCTGGTTGCGGCGGCCGGCGTAGGAGGTCAGCTCGTGGAAGTCACCGTCCTTGAGGGACTTCTTGTTGATCTCCTCGTAGCGCTTCTCGTCCACGTCCTCGAGCGTGTAGAGCACGTCGCCCGGGCTGAACAGCATCTCGAGGTTCTCCTTGCGGCGGCGGTCGAGGTCGTTGGTCGCCACGACGCTGAGAACGAAGTTCTTGCCGTTGTAACGCGGCCAGCCGCCGGACACCTTGCCGGTGCGTCGGTCGATCATGTACATCGTCAGGTTGCGGACGTTGTCGCGGGACTTCGTCTGGCGGCCGCGCTCCTGGATCATCGGGACGAGCGCCACGACCATGGTGGCGAGCACACCGATGATGGCCATCACGATCACGATCTCGATGAAGGAGAAGCCGGCTTGGCGGCCGTTCGCGCTGGGCTTGGATTGGGTGTGCATCAGGGAATCTCCTGCGAGGGGTCTTGCGGAACGGAGCGGCACTATATCAACTGCCGTGCCCGGCGGAACGGCCTCGCAGGACCCGCTTCGGATTCGCTGCAAGTCCCGGGGTTTCAAGGACTTCCCGTGGTCGGGCGCACCAGCGCCTGCCCTGCGGGTGATTACGACGCTACCACCCACGCCGGCGGATCGGTCACGGACCTTCCAACTATCGGCAACCAAGCGACCACCGAGGCGCCCCAGCCGCGGCTCGCAGGGCCTCACATCAGGCCGAAGCGGACCCGGCACGCTCGACGGCAGCCCGCAGGTCGTCCACCCGGTCGGTGGCCTCCCACGGCAGCCCGTCGCGGCCGAAGTGGCCGAGGCAGGCGGTGTCGCGGTAGATCGGTCGGCAGAGGTCCAGGCCCGGGATGATGCCGTGGGGCGTGAGGTCGAAGACATCCGCGACGGCCTGCTCGAGGACGTCGTTCGGGGTCGCGTCGCGCCCCCAGCCCTCGGCACGGACGCCGCTGGAGACGGGCTCCGCCACGCCGATGGCGTAGGCGAGCTGGATCTCGCAGGCGTCGGCGAGGCCGGCGGCCACGATGTTCTTGGCCACGTAGCGCGCCATGTAGGCCGCGGAGCGGTCGACCTTGCTCGGGTCCTTGCCGCTGAAGGCGCCGCCGCCGTGGGGCGCCCAGCCCCCGTAGGTGTCGACGATGATCTTGCGACCGGTCAGGCCCGTGTCGCCCTTCGGGCCCCCGATGTGGAACGAGCCGGTGGGGTTGACCAGCAGACGCGTCTCGCTGTCGAGCAACTCGGCCGGCAGCAGCGGGAAGAGGTGCTCGCGCACGTCGGCCTGGATCGTGGCCTGGTCGACCTCCTGGGCATGCTGGGTCGAGACGACCACCGTGTGCAGACGCTTGGGGCGGCCGTCATCGCCGTACTCGACGGTGACCTGGCTCTTGGCATCGGGCAGCAGGTAGTCGAGCGTGCCCTTGCGGCGCAGGTCCCACAGACCACGGGTGAGCACGTGGCTGAGGTGGATGGGCAGCGGCATGAGCACTTCGGTGTCGCGGCAGGCGTAGCCGAACATGAGTCCCTGGTCGCCGGCGCCCTGCTTGCTCGGATCGCCCCGGTCCACACCCTGGGCAATCTCGGCGGACTGCTTGCCCACGGTGATCAGCATCCCGATGTCGTCCACCGGGTAGCGTGCGCGGGGGTCGTCGTAGCCGATGTAGCGGATCGCATCGCGGGCAACGCCGGCCAGGTCGACGACGACGTCCGGCTTGGCGCGCACCTCGCCACCGACGACGCAGAGGCCGTTCGTGACGTAGGTCTCGACCGCGACGCGCGCGTCGGGGTCCAGCGCCAGATAGGCGTCGAGGATGCTGTCGCTGATCGTGTCGGCCAGCTTGTCGGGATGGCCGCCGGTCACGGCCTCGGAAGTGAAGAGAAAGCCCATCGTCTGCTCCTGGAAGGAGCGGCGATCGTAAGCAGCCAATACGACACCGGAACGCCAAATTCAGCCCACCCCGGCTGCCCTGCGTGGGCAGAATGGGCAGACACGTCCACGCGGGGTGCAGCCGGCGCCCCCCCAGGAGAAGCCTCCATGCGCTCCCCGATCCCCGTCAGGCCTGTCGGCGGCCTGCTGCTGCTGTTCTCGGTCCTCCTGCTCGTTGGCTGCGGCAGCAGTCATCACAGCCACGAGGGCTATGTCCTTGTCGACAACCGCACGGACCTGACCACCAACGAGTACCTCTGGGCCTTCCGCCTGGCGCCCTTCGGGCAGCCCTTCACCGGGGATCTCCTCAGCGCGGATCTGGCGCCGGCGGCCACGGCCAACCTGGGCGCGTTCCAGGAGGAGTACTACGACGCCGAGGGCGACCTCGAACTGGGTGACCTGATCGAGTGGTTCGACATCTGGGTCGGCGATCAACAGACCACGGTCTTCGAGGTCCTATGACCCCGTTGCGGCGCGCCCTCACCCTCGGCCTGCTCGGCGGCCTGCTCGCCGGGCTGCTGCAGGGCTGCGGAGGGGGCGGCGCCGGCGACGACCCGCTGGCCCTGGGCACCGTGTCGCTGCGCAACGAAAGCGACCTGGGCATGGCCCCGCTGACGGTCACGCAGTTCTTCCTGGTCCCCGTCGGCGAGGTGGCGCCCGGCACCAACCTCCTGAGCCAGCCCGCCGCACCGGGGGCCGTCGTGATCCTGGGCCTGTTCCCGGCGGGCACCTACAACGCCGTCGCCGTGCTCTCGAGCGGCTTGAACATCAACTTCCTGGATCGCACGGTGGTCGCAGGCCAGCCCACGACGTTCGTCATCCCGGGAAACTAGGCGGCGCGTCCCGGACGGCCTCCCCCCGGGCGTCCCCGCCAGGGACACCCCAGCGGCCCCCGCGGAGGACACCCGCCCCCCACGCGAGTGGACCCTGCAGACACAAACTCTTGCCATGCAAGGACTTGCGTGTTTGCGTCGCGTTTGGCCCCCACGTTGCTCTAGGCAGGCTGCGGTGCTCGTCGCCGCGATCGGAGCCTGTCATGCACGCCCTACGCCTCGCCCCCCTGAGCCTCGTCCTCCTGAGCGCCCTGCTGCTCTCCGCCTGCGGCGGCGGGCACTACCACGAGGACGTGATCATCGAGGAGACGATCATCATCCCCGTGGGCGATGTCGAGGTGGACAACCAGACGGACCTGAGCGGCACGTTCGAGAACCTCTTCTTCTTCGACATGACACTCGCCGGCCTGACGGCCTGGACGGGCAATCTCCTCCCCTTCGATGTGCTGCCCGGCGAGATCTACTTCGTCGGCTCCTTCGACGAGGACTTCTACGACGCGGAAGCCGAGGCCGATCTCGGCCTCGTGACCTTCTTCGACATCTTCGTGGAGGGCGGGTTCACGACGACCTTCGAGGTCTTCTGATCGCCTGACCGCCC
>JARGNS010000411.1 GCA_029213105.1 Planctomycetota bacterium | reverse complement strand
CATGGTTACCGGTGCCTCTGAATGCGGGACGCCAGGCCGACGGAGACCGCGAGCTCGGGAACGTAGTGGTTGAGAAGCTCCACATCGACGCTGCCTGCGGCGATGGGGAAGTCACCCGTCGGATCCCACGCAACCGTGGGACGCTCGAAGATGCGACCGAGATCCTGATCGAGGCCGGCGAGGCGCGCCCCACCGCCACTGAGCAGCACTTCGTCGATGCCCAGATCGAACTGGTTCTCGAAGTACTCGAAGCTCAGCCGGACCTCGGAGGCGAGGTCCTCGACCGCAGGCGCGACTGCCTGCCGGATTCGCTCGTATTCATCGCCCGGGTTGCGCTTGAGCAACTCGGCGTCCCCCCCGGCAAGGCCGAGGCGACTGGCGATCGCGGTCGTGAACGCCGTACCGCCGGTGTGGATCTCGCGCGTGAAGAGCGAGACGCCGGCGCGCATGAGGTTCACGGAAGTCTTGGTGGCGCCCACGTCCACGAGGGCCGAGACGCGCGCGCCGGCCTCGGGGTCGAGGCCCACGGCAAGCTCGAAGGCGTTGCCGAGCGCGAATACGTCGACATCGACGAGTTCGGGCTGGAGGCCAGCTGAGGCGAGGATGCGCAACTGCTCATCGATGATGGCGCGGCGACAGGCCACGAGCAGCACGCGCATCTCGTTGCCCCCCAGGTTGCCGACGCCTTCGACCTCGAAGGGCTGGCAGTCCAGGACGACATCCTCGACGTCGAACGGGATGTACTTGTCCGCCTCGTAACGAATCGCGTTGCGCAAGTCGTCGGGAGACATCTTGAACATCGTCAGGTAGCGCACGATGACCGAGCGACCGCTGACCGACGTCACCACCCGGCGGGAGTGGAAGTCGTTGTCGCGGAGCAGGTCGAGCACGGTCTCCGGAACCGCGTCGGGCGAGGGCAGTTCGGCATAGCCGAAGCCCGTGATGACGGGGCCGTTGCTCCAGGTGAGCTCGACCGCCTTGACGGAGTGGGTCCCGATATCGAGACCGATCAGGCTTTTGGCACGTGTCAGTCGCATGGTGTCCTCGGCTGCTCCCTCGGTGAGGGTCCGAGCCTTCTTCGACCCGTACTCGCCCGGACCTTGAGCGCCATCCCCCACCCATGTCCAGATTCCTGAACGGGGACCGCGGATCGGGCGGCCCGCGCACCGCCCCATTGCCTGGGCTCTGGCGGGGGGCCTGGCCCGGCTGCGGGGCGAGCGGTGCAGGCTGGGGCACCCGTTCTGAGACGCTGGGCGACGCGAGGCCTCCGCGCCCCCCCCCGACCGTCGGGCCTGGGCCCGCTGCCCGCGGGCCGTGGGGCCTAGCCGGCGCCGATGGGCGTCACGCGCGCCCGCAGGAGTTCCTCGACCTCTTCCGCCGTGGAGAGGCGTAGGCAGTCGCCCGCGATGCGGCGCGCTTCAAGCAGGGTGAGGCCGCGCACGAGCCGCCGCACGCGCGGGATGTACCCCGGCGTCACACTGAACTCGCGCAGGCCCATCCCCAGCAGGAGGACCGCGTAGATGGCCTGCCCCCCCATCTCGCCACACATGGTCACGGGGATCCCTGCCTCGGCCGCCGCATCGATCGTGCGCTGCAGCAGCCGCAGGAGGCTCGGGTGAGACGGCCGGAACAGCGGCTCGAGACGCGGATTCATGCGGTCCACCGCGAGGTCGTATTGGATGAGGTCGTTGGTCCCGATGGAGAAGAAGTCGACTTCCCGGGCCAGCAGGTCGGCGGTCGTGGCCGCCGCGGGGATCTCGATCATGATGCCGACCGGGAGGTTGGGCTCGTGTTCGATCCCCTCGGCCGCGAGCTCTGCCGCCGTCTCGGCGAGCATGGCGCGGGCACGCCGTACCTCCTCCAGGCTGGCGACCATGGGGAACATGACCCGGACGTCGCCCTCGGTCGCCACCCGTTGGATCGCACGGAGCTGCAGCTTGAAGGGCTCCGGGTGCTCGAAGCACCAGCGCAGGGAGCGCACGCCGAGGGCCGGGTTGGGCTCGGGCTCCTGGGGAGCCAGCGGGCTCTCCTTGTCGGCACCGAAGTCGAAGGTGCGGATCGTGAGGCGGCCGCCGTCCAGATGCCGCAGGGTCTCGCGGTAGGCCGCGAGGTGATCCTCCTCGCAGGGGAGCTCTCCGTCCACCTCGTAGAGGAACTCGGTGCGGTAGAGGCCCACGCCCTCGGCGCCGCGGGCCATGCCGGCCTCCACGTCGAGCGGGTACTCGATGTTGGCCAGCAGGGTGGCGCGGTGTCCGTCGACGGTCTCCGCCGGCAGATCGCTCTCCCGCAAGAGGCTCGCTTCGAGACGCTCGTAGCGCAGCCCGAGCTCGACGGCGCGCTCCATCGCGGACGCATCCGGCTCGATCACGACCGCGCCGGCGCTGCCATTCACCCAGACCATCTGACCGGGGGACGCCGCCTCGAGCAGGCCCCGGGCCCCCATCACGCAGGGGATCTCGAGGGACTTGATGATGACGGCCGCGTGGCCCGTGTGTCCGCCTTGCTCGAGGGCAATGGCCGCGACGTTGCGCCCCCGGAGCTGGACGGCCTCGGAAGGCGTCAGGTCCCGTGCGACGACCACGATCGGTCCGTCCGTGCGTTCCTCCGGCAGGCCCGCGGCCGTCGTTCCGGTCAGCGCCCGATTCAGGCGCCGCCCGATGTCGATGATGTCCTTCGCGCGCTGCGAGAGGATCGGATCGCGCACCTTGGCGATCTTCGCCGCGGCCATGTGGATGACGGTCTGGACGGCGTGCTCCGCGCTCGAGCCCTCGCGAATCGCGGTCTCGAGCTGCGGCAGGAAGTCCGTCAGCATGGCGCGGTGGGCGAAGAAGATCTGGGCGATCGCGTCCCGGCTCGCGGCGAGGGACTCGTGCAGGGAGCCGAGATCGGCCGCGGCCCGCTCGGCCGCGGCGTGCAGCCGGGTGACCTCGGCCTCCACATCAGCCGGCGGCAGGGCGGCCGCGGCCCGCACGTCCGGGGTCTCCTCGTAGAGGACCGCCCGGCCGACCCCGGAACCACCGCTCACCGCGATCCCGGCGATCTCCAGCATGGCGGAGCGCTGGGGGGTGGAGGGGGGCGGCGGCACGGGCATGCCCCTCAGGCTACCCGGCCACGCGCCCGGACTCGTCCTTCGCGCACGATCGGCCCGCAGAACCCCACGGCGCCGGCAGACCCGACCCGGGCAGACCCGACCCTGGCGGGTCTAGTCGTCTTCGAGACCGACGCAGGTCTCGAAGAGCTCGGCAAGGGCCTGGACGGCGCCCTGCGCATCGGCACCCGAGGCCTCGATGTCGAGGGCCGTACCGAAGGGTGCGCCGAGGCTGATCAGCTCGATGCTGTTCTTGGCGTCGGCACGCGTGCCCGCCTCGAGGTGGTGGTTGTCCGGCACCTCGACGAGGACAAGCTCGACCTCGGCGTCATACTCCTTCGCCTTCAGCGAGAGCATGGTGGCCGGTCGCGCATGCAGGCCCGCGCGGTTGCGGACCTCGACGCGTCGGATGATGGGATCGGCAGCCGCTTCGCTCATCGTCTCAGGAGGCACCACACGAGCTCCACGACTCGGCGAGGAACTTGTGGATCCGCTTCGCCGTCGTCTGGCGCTGGAGGGCCTTCATCTCGACGTCGTCGCGCGCGATCTGGGCAATGCGCGCGGCGATCGGGAGGTACTCCTCCGGATCGGCGGCCGCAATCAGGACTACAACGTGTCCGGGCGCGCCGGCGGTGGCCTCGAAGTCGAGGCCTTCGGCGTGCCGCCCCA
>JARGNS010000410.1:2795-3768 GCA_029213105.1 Planctomycetota bacterium | reverse complement strand
AAGAGGGCGATCTCACCAGCGCGCGGGAACTTCTCGATGTACCGCTTCATGTGAAGCTCGGTGCGCTGATGCTCGTTCGGCTTGCCCAGCGCAACGACGCGGTAGTGCTTCTCATTCATGTAGCGCGCTACGCGCCGGATGGTGCCGCCCTTGCCTGATGCGTCACGGCCATCGAACAGGATGATCACCTTCCGCCCGGTCCGCTCGAGGTGGGCCTGGAGCTTGATGAGCTCGGCCTGATACGGCTTGAGCGCCTCGGCGTTCACGTACTTGGCGAGCGCCGCATCCACGATCTTCTCGCGATCCTTCGAACTCAGGCTCTTCTTGATCGCCGAGACGGTGTTGGCGTCGGCCGGCGTCTTCAACTCGCCAGCCCGCTTCGTCGCAACCCGCCGGATGCTTCGCGCGCTGCGCGTGCGCTTGTCTTTCGGCATCGTCTGCGTCTCCCCTGACAGGAGGATGCTACGACCGCGGTTGCATGCCGCCACGCCCGCCGGAGCGCCGCGTGCACCCGCACGACGAAGCGCGGCCATGCGGGATGGGACTCCGCCACGACGCTCGCTGCGCACTGTTGCGCACAGCGCACATGCCCCCGCTCGCGCAGCAAGGCGAACAGCCCATGGCCAGGCAGGCCACGCGCCTTGGCAAGTCGGTCGTGCGGACTACCGCGGCCGAGCACGGCAGCCCCGTGCGCCACGGCCTAGCCGCGCAACCGAAGGCAGGCGGACGACCTCGCGATCATGCAGCAGGCGCTCCGCGACGGCACCCAGGCCCTCGTCGCGGAAGCGAAGGCGCGCGCGCTAGCGCCGAGGGCACGCCTTGCAGCGCTTGCGCTTGGGCTTGTCACAGCAGGACTTCTTGCGCTTCTTCTTGGCCACGGGTCTCGCTGCCCCCTCATGCGAATGATTCTCACAATCATAGAGGGCCCCGAAGGCGGGGCAAGCCTGGCCCGGGGCGGGAGGCCGGGCGGCTA
>JARGNS010000410.1:0-2785 GCA_029213105.1 Planctomycetota bacterium | reverse complement strand
GCGCGCGGGCCTGGCGGACCAACGGGCCGACCGCGTAGCGCCGGGGCGCCATGTCGCGGATGTGCCGGCCGACCTGACCCAGGCGGATGTGCAGGCGCCCGACGGCGGGCTCCCCCACGACCTGATGCAGGGTGCCATGCGCGCGCTTCTCGCCGCGGATGGCGGTCGCCAGCCGCTGTACCCCCTCGCGCGGGAACGACACGCTGTTGATGTGGGCGAACAGGCCCATCACATCGAAGCGCCCATCCGGCACCTCGGCCGCCCCGACATCCGAGAGCAGCGGAAAGCGCCAGCGCGGGTGCTGTTCCTTGTAGCCATCGGGCTCGACCCGGCAGCGATGGTGGTTCGTGCACGTCAGGCACATGGCACTCGCGGTGTCCGGCTGATCCCCTTCGGCGTCGATGCGCCGCAGCGTGCAGCCGCCCTCCATGTCACTGCGGCAGTCGTACTCGAGAACGGCCGCATGGGGCGCCGTCTTGGATGCCGCCGGCGCCACGACCATGAAGTTGTTGCCGTAGAGCGTGGGCCAGTGGCGCGCGAGGGCGAGCGCCTGGTCGCACGCCTCGCTGCCCGAGGTTCTCTCGAGGATGCGTCGCGCAGCGAGCAGTCGCGGCACGTTGGGGCGCATGGCCTTGTCCAAGGTCGGCTTGATCCGCACGTCGTGCACGGCCAAGAACTGCCCCTGGGCCTCCCCGTCGGGCGCGCGTACGACCACGTACTGATGCTCGATCAGCAGGAAGAACCCCGGGAAGTCGAAGTTGCGCCCCACCAGCGGCGCGCCGTCCTGCGTGCGGTCCCCCCACACGGCAAGCGAGGAGCAGCCGAGTCCGTACCAGTCGCCGAAGGTGTTGAGCGCCTTGATGTCGATCAAGTCGAACTCACGCCCCAGCCCCTTCACGACGCGCTGCTCCGGCGGCAGCCTGGCCTTGAGCCCTTCGTAGAGCCCCTCCAGTTCCTCGAGCTCGCGTGGCTCGAAGGCGAACTTCGGCACGACCCCGCGGCGGACGATGCTCTCGTAGGTCGGGATGAGGGGCTTCAGGACACGCTCGAAGTCGTGCTCGAGGCCCCGCACGATCGACTCGGCCAGCAAGTAGCCGTGGGCGAAGCCACGCTCACGCGGCGTGCCCCACAGGGTGAGGACACGCTGGCCCTCACGGAGCTCGTAGCGACCGCTGACCGCCAGACCGGAAGCCTTGTCGACCACGGGCGGCCGCGGCATCTCCGCACGCACGGTGCCCGCAAGTTGCCAGGCCAACGCGGCGGCGAGGATCGAGATGAGGCCCAGGGGTACGAGGATTCGACGAAGCATGGCGAGAGCCTACCGCGAGCCCTGGCGTTCCTGCACCTCGATGAGGCGGCGGGTCTCGAGCTCGTCGGGACGCAACTGGAACGTGACCCGGGCGGCACGCCCTGGCGACGCGGTGGGGTGCATGGGCACCTTGATGTCCACGTTCAGTCGATCGGCAGAGCGCAGGCGGAACTCGTCCACGACGGGTGCCCGCACGGGAGTCAGGTAGCGCTGCTCGATCACGTTCAGCACCGCCTCGGGTGCCGGACGGTTCGAGACGTACCACACGTCGCGCATGTCGGTGGTCAGCAGGCAGAGGTAGCCCCCGATGCTCGCGACGAAGTACGTCCCCGGCGACACATCCTCCCGCCGAAAGCGACTCGGAACCGCGAAGACGCGTTGCGAGTCGTCCGCGGCGTGCCACATGTCGACAAGGTGCACGTCGGTGTGCAGAAGGGCGTAGAGCACGGGTGCCGGCTGCGCGGCGAGCTGGGCCGCCGTGATCAGCTTCTCGTCGGTGTTGGGCCGCCAGCGCCCCCGCTCCGCCAGACTGACCGTGGCAAGCGGGTTGATGACCATGGTCTTGACCCCGGGGCGCGGCTTGCGCCGGGCCAGGCGAGGGTCCTCGTCCACGACGATCAGGAAACGCTCCGTGTGCAGGCCCTCGAAGCCGGCGTAGACCGTGGGCTGCAGCGTACTCGCCTCCAGCCGCCGGTACTTGCGCCCCCGGAAGTGCATCGTCGGCACACGCCCGTGGACCGCGTCCACCCGGGCCGGGCTGCCGTAGCGGGCAGTGCGGATGCCCGTCCACGCGCGGCGCTGGTTGATCCGCGGTGCCCCGTAGGGATCGGTCTCGAGCCACCCGCGGAAAGCCGGGCGGGTGAGGTAGCGCTCTTGATCGAATGCCGAGCCGCCCCGGACGACCACCTGCCGCTCGGGCGCACCCGGGAGGGTGCGCACCCCGTCCGGGTAGGCATCCAGGAAGCTGCTCGTCCACTCGGACACGTTGCCCAGCATCTGGAAGGCACCGAGCCAGGACGCGCCGCTCGCGAACTGGTACACGGAAACGGTACGGGGTCGGGTGTCATCCGTACGCGCCTGGCCGCCGTTGACACGCTCGTCGAAAAGGGAGCCATCGTTGCCCCACGGCCAATCGAGTCCTCGGCGGCCGCGCGCGGCGTACTCCCACTGCGTCTCCGTCGGAACGTAGCGGCCGCGGAAGAGCGCGAAGGCCGTCGCGTCCTCCACGGAGACGTCGCGCACCGGATGGTCCATCGTCCCTTCCACGTAGCGACTGTCCGGCCAGGTGCCGGGCGGCGCACGCTCGTAGAAGCGCAGGTCGATGCCGCGGGGCACGATGCGATCGCGGATGGCCAGGAAGGTGGCACGGAAGTCGACGGTGTCCTCGTCCGTAAGCACGACCGAGTCCTTGAACGCCTGCAGGAGAACCGCGCTGTTGGCGCGGAAGAGCTGCCGTGCGGTGACGTTCGCCAGGTT